>SDXZ01000282.1 GCA_004210805.1 Acidovorax sp. | reverse complement strand
GTGGCCGTCACGCTGGACGAGCTGGGCGACACCTGGGACCACGGCCGCGTGCACCTGACCGTGCAGTCCACCTGGAACGGCCGCAAGGTCGGCATGTGCGACGCCGGCCCCGAGATGACCTTCCACTTCGGCCAGCTGATCGCCCATGTCGCCAAGACGCGCAATCTGCGCGCCGGCTCCATCATCGGCAGCGGCACCGTGAGCAACAAGGGCATCACCGACACCAACGGCCGCACCGAATGGCCCAAGGGCTACAGCTGCATCGCCGAAAAGCGCTGCATCGAGACCATCCAGGACGGCAAACCCAGCACCGAGTTCATGAAGTTCGGCGACACGATCCGCATCGAGGTCAAGGGCAAGGACGGCGCAAGCATCTTCGGCGCCATCGATCAGACGATTGCAGCGCCTGAAGCCTGAAGCCTGAGCCTACGCCGCGACGGCCACTGCAACTGCAACTGCAACTGCAACTGCAACTGCAACCGTCGCCGTAGCCAGTGGCTGCTGGTAGCGGGCGCATGTGCAGCGGCCTTGTCCGGCAGGGCGGGCCCCGCGCACCGCTCGTTCTATAGGTCGCGCCTGCCAGCCCACCCCTCACCCGTTCGGGCTGAGCCTGTCGAAGCCAGGGCCGAGCGATGGGACACCGTGTTCAGCCCCCAGGCTCCCGCAGCAGGTGCAAAATATCAATAAAACAGCCTCTATCGCTTGATAGACAAGCGCTAGTAGCTATCAAATTAATAGTAATCACAAGGAGACAACCCCATGCAACGCAGAACCCTCTTGTCCGCCCTGGCCGCCGCAGGCGCCACCTCCGCCGCCCCTTGGGCCGCTGCCCAGCAGGCCGCCTGGCCCGACCAGCCCCTGCGCCGGGTCGTGCCGTACCCGGCCGGCGGCGGCACCGACGTGCTGGCGCGCACCGTGGCCGAAGCCATGCGCCAGACCCTGGGCCAGCAGATCATTGTGGACAACCGCCCCGGCGCCTCCACCAACATCGGCGGCCAGGCTGTGGCCACGGCCAAGCCCGATGGCAACACCTTCATGTCGGCCGACAACGCCATCCTGGCCTACAACGAGCACCTGTTCACCAAGCTGCCGTTCAACCCCGAAAAAGACTTCACCTACGTGGGCGGCATCAGCCGCTTTCCGCTGGCGCTGGTGGTGCACCCGGCCTTCGAAGCCAAGACGCTCAAAGACTTCCTCGCCTATGCGCGCGCCAACCCCGGCAAGCTCAACTACGCATCGCCCGGCAACGGCTCGCCGCACCACCTGGCGATGGAGATGTTCAAGAACCGCACCAAAACCTTTCTCACCCACATCCCCTACCGCGGCGCAGCACCCGCGCTGCAGGACGTGATGGGCGGACAGGTGCCCTGCATGTTCCTGGACCTGGCCGCCGGCCTGCCCGTGATCACCTCGGGCAAGGTGCGCGCCCTGGCCATCGGCTCGGCCAAGCGCGTGGCTGCATTGCCTGATGTGCCCACGCTGGCCGAAGCCGGCGTGCCCAACACCGAGGTGTTCGCGTTCCAGGGCATTCTGGCGCCCGCCGGCCTGCCAGCGGCCATCACCGCACGTTTAAATGCGGACCTGAACAAGGCCCTGCTCAACCCCGCCGTGGTCAAACGCATGGCCGACTTCGGCATGGAAGCTCTGCCCGGCACGCCAGAGCAGTTCCGCGCCATGGCGCGGGCGGAGTCCAAGCGTTGGGGCGAAATCATCAAATCGGCCGGGGTGAAGCTGGACTGACGACGGTGCGCCGCGCAAACCGGGGCCTGTCTCCGGTTTGCGTGCGCAGCATCAAAGCCAATACCGTAGTGGGATTGGCGGCACAACTACGTCGTCGCCGGTTTTTGGGCACCAGGCTGGACGGGCCGACCACCCGGTCTACCAACTGCAGCACCCCTGCGTCATCCACGTACAGGCCGTTGTAGTAACTCGATTCACCGACCAGCACGTACCGCCGCCGCTCGTGCGGGCGCCGCGCCACCAGCCAGAAGATCGGGTCGGGGCGGTCCAGCCGCGCCAGCGCCTCGCTGTACACGCCGTCCCACTGTGCGCCCACCTTCGAGATCAGGAATCTGAACAGCGGTGTGTAGTCCAGCCCCAGCTGGCGGCGCCCGTGCATGGGGCTGCGCACCGCTTCATCGGACTGGGTGGCCCGCGCATTGCGGCCGTCGCTGAAGTCGCCACCTCGGCCGTGGTGCACACGGTACGCGGTGGTGTTCACCTTGCGGTAGAGCGGCTCCTTTCTGCGCGGGCGCCTCTGCGGTTCTCTCGTCAGGGTTCATGGGCGGATTCTTCTCCGGGTGGGTGCCGTTCGCGCCGCCGATTTTGCCCTGTGCCTGCCTACTCCGGCAGGTGGCACACCGCTTCCACGTTGTTGCCTTCGGGGTCGATAACAAAGGCGCCGTAGTAGTGCTCGTGGTAGTCGGTCCGCAGGCCGGGGGCTCCGTTGTCCTTGGCGCCAGCGGCGATGGCTGCGGCGTAGAAAGCGTCCACCTGCGCCCGGTTTGCTGCCCGCCAAGCCAGGTGGCAGCCCGTGGTGGCTGGTGGGCCGCCATACGGAGAAGGGCCATCGATAAACCACACATCGGCTTTTTTGCCGTCGGGCTCCGACACATCGGGGTAGGCAAAGCCCAGCATGTTCGAGCCGTAGTTGCCTTCAAAACACAGGGTGTAGCCGAGGGGCGCAAGGGCTGCGCCGTAGAAGGCCTTGGCGCGGCCGATGTCGGTCACGCGGAAAGTCATGTGGTCAATCATTGAGGGGAATCCTTTGGTTGTGGCGTGCACGTCTCTGCTCTCTTCATGCACAGCAAATACTGTAGTTGCATACAGTATTTGTGGCAAGGGGCAAAGATGTGCAAGCTAATGCGGCGGCCGCTCACCGCATGCGGCGCCCCGTCAGTTCCACCCCTCCAGCACAAGCTTTCCGCGGGCCTTGCCGCTTTCAATCAGCGCGTGCGCGCGCTTCAGGTTCTCGGCGTTGATGGTGCCGAAGCGCTGGTCCAACGTCGTGCGGATCAGCCCTGCGTCTACCAACTGCGCCACTTCCGTCAGCAGCCGGTGCTGGCCGACCATGTCGTCGGTGCTGAACAGCGCGCGTGTGAACATCAGCTCCCAGTGCACCGACACCGACTTGCGCTTGAATTTGGTCACGTCCAGCGACACCGGGTCGTCGATCAGCGCGAACCGGCCCTGCGGCGCGATGGCCTCGACGATCTGGTCGAAATGCGCGTCGGTCTGCGTGAGGCTCACGATGATGTCCACCGCGGGGTGGCCGATGCGCGCCAGTTCCTGCGTCAGGGGCTTGCTGTGGTCGATGACGTGGTGGGCGCCCAGATCGCGCACCCAGGCCTGCGTCTCGGGGCGCGATGCGGTGCCGATCACTGTCAGGCTCGTCAGCCGCGCCGCCAACTGCGTGAGGATCGAGCCCACGCCGCCGCTCGCGCCGATGATGAGCAATGTCTTGTTCGTCGGCTGCTTGCCGGGTGCCACGCCCAGGCGGTCGAACAGCAGCTCCCACGCGGTGATGGTGGTCAGTGGCAGCGCGGCGGCTTCGGCAAAGTCCAGCGACTTCGGGGCGTGGCCGACGATGCGCTCGTCCACTAGGTGCAGCTCGCTGTTGGTGCCGGGGCGGGCGATGGAGCCCGCGTACCAGACGCGGTCGCCGGGCGCAAAGAGCGTCACGTCCGGGCCCACGGCGCGCACGATGCCGCTGGCGTCCCAGCCCAGCACCTTGTGGTCGGGGCCGTCGCCGCTGCGCGCGCTGCTGTTGCGCACCTTGGTGTCCACGGGGTTGACCGATACGGCATGCACCTCCACCAGCAGGTCGCGGCCGGTGGCCACGGGGTCGGGCAGGGTGATGTCGAGCAGGGCGTCAGGGCGGTCGATGGCGCCGGGGTGGGTGTAGCCGATGGCTTTCATGGGAGGGTGCTTTCTGGGTGGAACAAACGATGCACCAATGGTCGGTCTTCCGGCTGCGTTTGCAAATGCCTGGACGGTTGAATCAATCTTCAAGGAAAATTTGAAGATGGCAGTGCGGGTGTGTCCCGCACGCCGGTCCGCCAGCACCGACCCCTCCGACACCACCACCGATTCAGTTGCGCGCTCCCTGCAAGCACCGCCACCACGCCCCCTTCCACGCCTCCACCCCATGAAAAGCCTGCAAGACCTCGACATTTTCGTGCGCACCGTCGACAGCGGCAGCCTGTCGGCCACCGCGCGGGCGCTGGACCTCACGCCCGCTGCGGCCAGCGCCGCCCTCAAGCGCCTGGAGGCCGAGCTGGGCGTGGCGCTCTTCGTGCGGTCCACCCGCAGCCTGCGGCTGACGCAAGAAGGCGAGCTGTTCCTCGAACACTGCCGCCCCGCGCTGGCCGCGCTGCACCAGGTGCGCGGCCAGTTGCAGGGTGGGCGTGCCAGCGCATTCGAAGGAACGCTGCAGCTGGCGGCGCCGTCCGACCTGGGGCGCAATGTGCTGCTGCCCTGGCTGGACGCGTTCCAGGCGGAGCATCCGGGCGTCGACATCCGCCTGCAGCTGTCCGACCGCGTGGCCAATGTCTACAGCGAGCCGGTGGATGCGGCCTTTCGCTACGGCAAGCCGCAGGACTCCGGCCTGGTGGCGCTGCCGCTGGCCCTGGACCACCGGCGCGTGCTGTGCGCTGCGCCGGCCTATGTGCAGGCCCACGGCGCGCCCGACTCGCCAGAGGCGCTGGCCGACCACGCCTGCCTGTGCTTCATGCTCGGCGGCGACGTGCACGACCGCTGGCGCTTCTGGGACGCGGCGGGCCAGGAGGTACTGGTGCGCGTGCGCAGCCGCAACGTGGCCAACGACGGCGACGCCGTGCGCCGCTGGGCCGTGCTCGGGCGGGGCATCGCCTACAAGTCGTATTTCGACGTGGCCGACGACCTGGCCGCCGGGCGCTTGGTGCCGCTGTGCCCGGGCTTTGCGACCGAAGCCGTGCCGCTGTACCTGGTGGCACCCAGCCGCCACCAGATCACGCCGCTGGTGCGTGCGCTGCGGGACTTCATGGCGGAGCGGCTGCTGGGGCTGGCCAGTGCGGCGCCGGGGTTGCAGAGCCCGGCCGCGGGAGCAGCGGGCCCTGCATGGGTGGCTTAGTACAGACGGCTGCCCCATCCTGGCCGCAGGTGCCATGGCATCGCCGGTGGGCGGTGCACAAGGCCGCATCCGGCGCCTTCCGTGCGGTGTTCGTGCGATGTTCATGCGCTTGCCGCTACAGTCGGTCACCGCCGGGCCATCTGTGCGTCCCGACAGATCCACCGCCCACCAGGAGCCCGCCGCTTCCATGTCCGTACCCGCCCCACCCGAATGGACCGACGCATTGCGCCGTGCCCTGCCGCTGGCCGCCCTGGCGCCGGGCGATGTGGACTACTTTCTGGTCAGCCCCGGCGGGCGTTATGTGGCCTGCACGACCCATGCCCTGCACACGGTGCTGATCGACACCGCGCAGCGCCGCTACGCCGTGCTGACCGACTGGAGCGTGCGCGGGCTCGATGACGCATCGGTCGAGCTGGAGTCCGACGAGACCCGCAGGCAGGCGTTCCCGGTGTACGCCGACCTGTGGCAGCCCGCATTCACCGACCCGGCGCTGCCCTGGCAGTCGGCCAAGGGCTGACCCATGGCCCCTGTCACCCCTTCAGCATTTCGCGTGCCCGGCACGGTCTGGGCCGGGTGGGGCGTGCTGGCCGTAGGGCTGGGCGCTTCAGTGGCCATGGCCAGCGGTTTTGGACAGTCCATGGCCTGCGGCACGTTCGGCCTCGACTGCGTGGCGATGGCTTTTGGCATGGTGCTGTTCACCTTGTGCGTCACGCTGGCCCTGCTGCTGCGGGGCTGGAGCGCCCTGCGCCGCCGTGGCGCGCAGGGCGGCGCGTGGGCCTGGCTCGTCAAGGTGTTGACTGCAGGCAGCGCAGGCGTGGTGGCACTGGCGATCTTGTTTCTGCTGGGGTTTGTGGTGCTGGTGGTGGTGCGGTAGGTCGTCAGGGT
>SDXZ01000281.1 GCA_004210805.1 Acidovorax sp. | reverse complement strand
CCCATCGGCCCGCTGGCGCTGGCCGACATGATCGGCCTGGACGTGTGCCTGGCCGTGATGGACGTGTACCTGACCGAGTTCGGCGACAGCAAGTACCGCCCCTGCCCGCTGCTCAAGGAAATGGTGGCCGCCGGCCGCCTGGGGCGCAAGACCGGGCGCGGCGTCTATAGCTACTGAGCGCCGGCCCGACGTGCTGCCGCGGGGCGGCGGCGCTCAGGTGGGCTCACGCAGGGCTGCGCGCAGAATTTTCCCTACCGGCGACTTGGGCAACTGATCACGAAAGAGGATCTGCCGCGGCACCTTGTAGGCCGTGAGCTGGGTGCGGCAGTGGCGCTCCACGTCCTCGGCGGTGAGGGCCGGGTTGCGCGGCACGACGAAGGCGCGCACGGCCTCGCCGGTGCCGGCATCCTGCACGCCGATGACGGCGGCCTCGGCGATGTCGGGGTGGGCAGCGAGCACGTCCTCCACCTCGTTGGGGTAAACGTTGAAGCCGGACACCAAAATCATGTCCTTCTTGCGGTCCACGATGCGGATGAAGCCGCCCTCCTCCAGCTGCGCGATGTCGCCGGTGTGCAGCCAGCCGTCGAGCAGCGCGCTGGCGCTGTCCTCGGGGGCGTGCAAGTAGCCGCCCACGACCTGCGGGCCCTGCACCAGCAGCTCGCCGCGCTCGCCCTGGAGCAGGTCGCACCCTTGGCCATCGACCACGCGCACCCGGCAGCCCGGCATGGGCACGCCCACGGTGCCCAGGCGCGGCGTGGCCGAGGGCGGGTTGCACGAGACGATGCAGGACGTCTCGGTCATGCCGTAGCCTTCGAGGATGGGGCAGACCAGCGCCTGCCAGGCCTGCGCGGTCGATGTGCGCAAGGCCGTGCCGCCCGAAAACGCATAGCGCAGCTTCGGTGGCCTGGCCTGGAACCAGGGCTCGGCCATCAGTCCGGCGAACAGCGTGTCGACGCCGGCGGTCCACTGCACATCGAACTGCTCGAAGGTCTTTTGCAGGTTGGACATGGGGCGCGGGCTGGGCACCAGTAGGTTGCGTGCACCGACCTCGAAGAACACCAGGAAGTTCACCATGAAGGCGAACACGTGGTACATGGGCAGCACGGTGAGCATCGTCTCGCCCTGCTTCGGTCCGTCGTAGGCGTCCAGGAAATCGCGCGTGATACGCAAGGTGGCCAGGATGTTGCCGTGCGTGATCACCGCCCCCTTGCTGCGCCCGGTGGTACCGCCCGTGTACTGGTATAGCGCCACAGGGTGGCTGCGCCGGTCGATGGGTGCCATTGCCTGCCCGCGCACCAGTGCGTCGGCCATGCGCGGCAGCGGCGTGGCGGCTGGGTCGGCAGGCCCTGCCATCTTGGCGCGGATGGCCGACGCCACAGGCTCTTCGAAAAAGTCCCACAGGCTGGCGGTGAGCACCGGCACGCCTAGCGCCTGGGCCACGGGCCGCGCCACTTGCAGGAACATGTCGCACACCAGCAGCAAGCGCGCGCCGCTGTCTTCGAGCTGCAGGCGCAGCTCGCGCTCGGTGTACAGCGGGTTCACGTTGGTCACGATGAGCCCCGCCTTCCAGGCGCCGAACACGGCGATGGGGTAGTGCAGGCAGTTGGGCATCTGCAGCGCAAGTACCTCGCCTGCGTGCAGCCCTTGCTCGCGCACCAGCCATGCGGCAAAGGCGTCCGAAAGCGCATCGATCTCCTTGAAGTTGCGCACCACGTTGGCACCGGTGGGCAGCACGAAGGTGAAGGCGGGCTGGTCCCCATGGTCGGCAGCGGCCTGCGCGGCCAGCTGCGCGGCATTGGCGGGCAGCGCCGCCAGGTCGAGCTGGTAGTCGTGCAGGGCCTCGGGGTAGGAGCCCTCCCAGGGCATCCATGCTGGCGGCGCGGTGGTGGCGGTCATGGGCTTTGTCTCCTGTCTTTTCTTTTTTACGAACGCGTCAGGTCTTGGCCTTGAACGCAGGCAACTTGTCACCCAGCCGTGCGCCCATTTCCGCACCCAGCGCCTGTAGGCCGCTCAAGGGCCGCACCATGACCTCGAACTCCGTGATCTGCCCGGCTTCGTTGAAGCGCACCAGGTCGATCCCCTTGAGCTGCTTGTCACCCACGCGCGCGCTGAACTCCAGCACGATGTTCAGGCCGTCGTCGGTGGCCAGCTGGCGGTGGTAGGTGAAGTCCTGGAACACCTGGATCACTGTGGACAGGGCCAGCATCAGCGCAGGAGCCGAGGTGTAGGCCGTGTTGGCCATGGGCGAGCGGAACACCGCGTCGGGGTGCACGATGGACAGCAGATTCGACAGGTCGCGGCTGGCCACCATGTGGTGCCAGGTGTCAAGCGAGCGGGTAACGGCGGGGTGGATGTTCTTCAAGGCTTCGGTCATGGAATGTCTCCTGGGGTGGGGTTGTTGGATCAGATGGCGGCGGCGAGCGTCGTGCCCTGCAGAATGGCGCGCTTGGCATCGAGCTCGGCCGCCACGTCGGCACCGCCGATGAGGTGAGCGCTCTGCCCCGTGGCCAGCAGCGCGTCGTACAGCTCGCGCAACGGCTCCTGGCCGGCGCAGACCACGATGTGGTCGACATCGAGCACCTGGGGTGCGCCGCCGTCGATGCTGATGTGCAGGCCCGCGTCGTCCACGCGCTCGTAGGCCACGCCCGAGCTCATGCCCACGTTGCGCGCCTTGAGCGAGGTGCGGTGGATCCACCCCGTGGTCTTGCCCAGCTGGTCGCCCACCTTGCTCGCCTTGCGCTGCAGCAGGTGCACCTGGCGCGCAGGTGGCTCCACCTGCGCCGCGCGCAGGCCGCCGGCGTGGGCATAGCCGGTGTCGATGCCCCATTCGTCGTTGAACTTGGCGGGCGCCAGCGCCCCGCTCTCGCCTTCGTGCGTGAGGTACTCGCCCACGTCAAAGCCGATGCCGCCCGCGCCGATCACGGCCACGCGCTGGCCCACGGGCTTCTTGTCTCGCAGCACGTCCAGGTAGCTCAGCACCTTGGGGTGGGTGATGCCCTCGATGTCGGGCGTGCGCGGGCGGATGCCCGTGGCCACCACCACCTCGTCGTAGCCCTGGCCCGCCAGCTCCTGAGCGGCCACGCGGGTATTGAGGCGCACATCCACGCCATGCAGCTCCAGCTGGCGGCGGTAGTAGCGCAGGGTTTCGTAGAACTCTTCCTTGCCCGGCACCTGCTTGGCGATGTTGAGCTGGCCGCCGATCTCGCTGCCCGCATCGAACAGCACCACCGCATGGCCGCGCTGCGCGGCGGTGACGGCAAAGCTCAGCCCCGCGGGGCCGGCGCCGACCACGGCGATGCGCTTCTTCGCAGCCGTGGGGGCGATGACCAGCTCGGTCTCGTGGCAGGCACGCGGGTTGACCAGGCAGCTGGTGATCTTGCCGCCGAAGGTGTGGTCCAGGCAGGCCTGGTTGCAGGCGATGCAGGTGTTGATCTCGTCGGCCCGGCCCTGGCGTGCCTTGCGCACGAAGTCGGCATCCGCCAACAGCGGCCGCGCCATCGAGACCATGTCCGCACAGCCCTCGGCCAGCAGGCGCTCGGCCACCTCAGGCGTGTTGATGCGGTTGGAGGTGATCAGCGGTATGCCCACCTGCCCCATCACCTGCTGGGTCACCCACGCATACGCCGCGCGCGGCACCTTGGTGGCGATGGTGGGGATGCGCGCCTCGTGCCAGCCGATGCCGGTGTTCAGGATGGTGGCGCCCGCCGCCTCGATGGCCTGGGCGAGCTCTATCACCTCGGCCAGCGTGGAGCCGCCCTCCACCAGATCGAGCATGGACAGGCGGTAGATGATGATGAAGTTCGGCCCCACGCGCTCGCGCGTGCGCCGGGCACGTGGGGGTTGATGGGTGCGCGCAGCGCGCTGGGTGCCACCAGGTCGCGGTGGTAGGCATAGCGGCCGAAGTGCAGGATCTGCATCGCGATCTTGCCGCCCTCGGCATGCACGGCGGCAGTCACCTTGCGGTGCTGTTCGGCCTCGTGCTCGTTGACCAGCATGGCCCCGCCCTGCATAGGCCGGCCGCGCTCGTTGGGCGCGATGCCGCCCGTCACGATGAGCCCCACCTCGCCGCGCGCCCGCTCGGCATAGAAGGCGGCCATGCGTTCGAAGCCGTTGGCCACTTCCTCCAGCCCTACATGCATGGAGCCCATGAGGACGCGGTTTTTCAGGGTGGTGAAGCCCAGGTCCAACGGCGCGTGAAGGCGCGGGTAGGGGCTTGCCGCGTCGACCCGTACCGATACAGGCACCGTCGCCTCGCCGCCAGCCGGGCGAAGCGAATGAGAAACATGGGCATCCATCGCAGTCTCCTTCTTGTTTATGCAATCAGTTGCACGAATGTAGTGGCATTCCATCGTTTGCGCAACTGGTTGCATAGAAGGATGAGGCATCGCTTCAGGCAAGATCGCGCGTCTGGAATGTCCCTTGCCTGCCGGTTTCTCCGATGTCTCTGCCCCACGCCCTCCTCACCGCCCTGGTCGAGCATCCCTGCTCTGGATCGGAACTTGCCGAGCGGTTCGACCGATCCATCGGCTACTTCTGGCACGCCACACACCAGCAGATTTATCGTGAGCTCGCGCGGCTAGAAGAGGCTGGCTGGATCGAAGCGCTGCCCGCAGAGACGGGGCGCGGCCGCAAACGGAAGTTCCGTCTGCTGCCCGCTGGCCGCAAGGAGCTGCGCCGCTGGACAGCGCAGCAGGAAGACCCGGTCCCCCTGCGCGATGCGCTCATGGTGCGGCTGCGCGCCGACGCAGCGATTGGCCCGACGGGGCTCGAAAAAGAGATCGCGCGACGGATGGCCCTGCACGAGCACAAACGTGCCCTCTACCAGCACATCGAGCAACGCGACTTTGTGGGCCGCGACCTCAGCCGGGAGCGTCGCCTGCAGCACCTCGTGCTCAAGGCAGGCATCCTGCAGGAGGAACTGTCGCTGGCTATTTCGAAGGAAGCCTTGCAAATCCTGGGCGAGCCATCGGAAGGGAAGTGACGGAGCCCTGCCGGCTGCCCGCACCGATGTGAACGGCCACGAGGCCGCCCGCAACGGCCACCGCCAGCCCGTGGCGCGATCTGGCGGGGAGCGCGACGCCGGCACCGCGCAGCAACCACGACGGGCCAGGCCGTCCCGTGCGGCGCCTGCTCTGTCCCGCTGGAGACGGTGCACGCCCGGCGTTGCGATTTCAATCGTGGCAAGGAGACATCCGCGCCATGCCAACCCTCACCGCCAACCCGCCCCCACCCGAAGGCTGCATCGACACCCAGGTGCTCGGCCACGTGCTGCTCATCGGCATCAACCGCCCGGCCAAGCGCAATGGCTGGACGCCGCCCATGTTCCGCCAGCTGGCCGAGGCCTATACGCGGCTGGACGACGACCCCGACTTGCGCGTCGGCGTGCTGCACGCGTTCGGCGACCACTTCACCGCGGGCCTGGACCTGCCCGCCGTGAGCGCCTACATGAAGCGCGGCGAGAAGGCCATCCCTGAAGGACTGGTGGAGCCTCACGACTACGGCTTGCTTGGCTACCGGCGCCGCACCAAGCCCATGGTGGCGGCCGTCAAGGGCATCTGCTTCACCGTGGGCATCGAGCTGATGCTGGGTGCGGACATCGTGGTCGCGGCGGACGACTGCCGCTTCTCGCAGATGGAGGTGCAGCGCGGCATCATGGCCACGGGCGGCGCCACGCTGCGCATGGCCGAACGCGCGGGCACGGGCAACGCCCTGCTGCATTTGCTGACTGCCGACGAGTTCGGCAGCAGCGAGGCCTATCGCCTGAGCTTCGTGCAGAAAGTGGTGCCCGCCGCGCAGGTGCTCCATGAAGCCATCGCCATCGCCCAGCGCATCGAGGCGCAGGCGCCGCGGGCCGTAGTGGCCACGCGGCTCAATGTGCTCAAGGCCATCGAGCAGGGGCAGGCAGCAGCCGTGGCCGAGTTCATCCCCGTGCAGAAGCAGCTGGCCAACAGCGAAGACGCGGCCGAGGGCGTGCGCGCGTTCGTGGAGCGGCGCCCAGCCCGCTTCACCGGCCGCTGAACAGCCCACAGCCCTGGCCTTGGCCATTGGCGGCTTGCACCCGCACGCGCGCTGTGCGTGAATAGCACCTTCGCTCGCCCACCGGCAGACCCGGCCGCAAACCCGCACCGGCAACAATAGATTACACAATTGAATTGCACACAATTCAATTTCCCCGCACAATTCACCCCATGGCCCGCAGCAAACCCATCACCGACACCCCCAGCCCAGCCCTGCTGCGCCTGGACAACCAGGTGTGCTTCGCGCTGTATTCCGCCTCGCTGGCGATGACCAAGCTGTACAAGCCGCTGCTCGAAGCCATCGGCCTGACCTACCCCCAATACCTGGTGATGCTGGTGCTCTGGGAGCGCGATGGCGTCACCGTGTCCGAACTGGGCGAGCGCCTGTTCCTCGACTCCGGCACGCTCACGCCGCTGCTCAAGCGCCTGGAAGCCTCGGGCCTCATTGCCCGCCTGCGCGACGTGCAGGACGAGCGCCGCGTGCGCATCACCCTCACCCCCGCCGGCCGCGCCCTGCGCCAGGGCGCAGAGGCCATTCCGCCCTGCGTGCTGGAAAGCAGCCAGTGCAGCATCCCAGAGCTCACGGCCCTGACCACCGAACTCAAGCAACTGCGCGACCGGCTGGGCCAGCGCTGAGCGTCCCACTTTTTTCATTCATCGATTCCCTCCCCGCCCGCCTGTGGGCAACAACCTCAAAGGAAGACACCATGACGCAACTCGAAAAAGTCCTGTACACCGCCAAGGCCCACGTGACCGGTGGCCGTGATGGCGC
>SDXZ01000075.1 GCA_004210805.1 Acidovorax sp. | reverse complement strand
ACGACAACCTGGTGTGGAGCTTGCTGACCAACCACTCGGCCAAGAAGGTGGGCAACGAAGCCACCAACACGCTGCACGCCAACATCCTGATGGCCAGCCGCGTGTCTGAAGTGCTCTGAACCCGCACTTCACCAGCTTCTCCCGCACGTCGCCCCTCCCCACGCCGAAAGCCCGCCATGTCCACCAGCACCACCCCTGCAGTCGCCGCCAAAGCCCCTGCCAAAAGCGTTCTGAACGAATCCAAGCAGATCGAACGCGCAGCAATGCTGATCGAGATGGGCGCCCGCATGCAGGTGCTGGAGTCGGAGACCACGCTGTCGTATGAACGCCTGATCCGCCTGTACAAGGAAATCGCCGGCAAGTCGCCATCGAAGGGCCAACTGCCCTTCTCCACCGACTGGTTCCTGACCTGGCAAGAAAACATCCACAGCTCGCTGTTCCTCAACATCTACGAATACCTGTCCAAGGGCGTGGACCTGGATTCGGTGGAACTGCTGACCAAGGCCTACCGCCTGTACAACGAACAGGTCGCCACGGCCGAGATCGAACCGCTGCTGTCCTTCACCCGCGCCTGGCGCCTGGTGAAGTTCGTGGACGCCGGCATGCTCACGCGCACCAAGTGCAGCCAGTGCAGCGGCCAGTTCGTGACCGAGCTGTACGAAAACCGCCACTTCACCTGCGGCCTGTGCAACCCGCCCGCCCGCGCTGGCAAGAGCAAGACGGCCGGCGCGCTGATGCTCCACTGAGCGATTTGTCAGTCAAAACAGGCCCTAGCGCTTTCTAGATAAGCGCTTATAGCTACTATTTTTATAGCGACAAAGAAAAGCCCCTTGGATGGGGCTTTTTTGTTCCTCCGCCAACGACCGCTCAGCGCCCGGCCAGCAACGCCCGCACGTTCTCATCCATCGGCACCGCATAGTTGTGCGCGGCCACCACGGTGTTGCCCACCGGGTTCACCAGCTTGAGGCTGATGTACACCACCGACGTCGACACCGCATAGGTGCCCACGACCACGGCCTGCGCATCCTGCGCCTGGCTCACTTCGCGCACTTCGCGCGACAGCAGCAATTCGCCCTGGTCGCGCTGCAGCAGCAGGTTTTCGCGCAGCTTCACCTCCGTCACGCGCAGGCCCTGGTGCACCATGCGGCCGGCGATCTGCTCCGAGAAGATGCGCCCCAGTCGCGACGATTCAGTGAGCCGGTCGATGTTGACCAGCGTGGCCACCAGCACGGGCTGGTTGGCATCCAGCGGCGCGTATTTCAGCAACGCATCGGTTGCCCGCTCATTGGCAGCAATCAGGTTGGTGCGTGACGCGCCAGCGCCCCGGTCGCCGTAGTAGTAACTGTGCATGGGGTTGACCATGGTGGTCTCGCAACCCTGCAAGCCCAGCACGAAGCCAGCGCACGCCAGCCAACGCACCGCTGCCGCGCGGCCGGGGCCTGCGCGCCATGCTGCGGCCGTCATGGCGCAACCACCCGCCAGGTCTTGACCGGCGTGGGGGGCGGAGGTGCCGGGGGCGGAGGCGGTGGCGGCTCGGGCGCCTTGGCCTTGTACAGGCCCGAGTCTTCCTGCTCCACGTAATAGACATCGGCAGTGCGCGCCAGGTACCGGTCGCCGCTCTCCAGCGATGTGGTGATGAGCACCTCGGTGCGCGTTGGCCCGCCCGCAGCGGGGCCGCTGATTGCGTACTGCGTGAGGTCGGTGATCGCCCCCAGCGCCACCACCCCGCCCAGCATCGATCCGGCGCTCTGGTGGTACAGGTACCAGTCTCGCGCCACGCCCACGCCCAGCGCCAGGCGCGTCCAGGGCATCGGGCCCATGCTCACGACGCGCGACTCGTGCTGCACAAGCTGCGTCTCAAACGTCAGGGTGACGGCTGCAGGCTGGGTGGACAGGGTCACACCGCGGTCCAGCAGGCGGGTAATGAGTAGCTTGCGAAATCCGTTGTTGAAGCTGGTATCGCCCGTGGATTGCGCCACGTAGATCGGGTACTCCCCAGCAGGCCACGCGCTGATCTTCCCGGCCACGCGGGTGGCCACGTCATCGGCCAGCACGTCCCAGTGGTGCACGGCGCGCGCCTTCTTCTGGTTCGATACCGGATAGTTGTCGGCACGCGGCACATCCAGGGACGAGCATCCCGCCAGCAGCAGGGCCGCTACAGCGGCGACAGCGGCGCGCCCCAAGGGCAGCGCGGCGAAGGGGCGTTGGTATTGTTTCTTCATGCGCACGACCCCTTTGTCGTCAGGTGCTGAATGGAGTGCAGGCAAGGCAATGGCATCGCGCCATCCTAGTGGGCTCGCGCGGTCGCCATCGGGCAATAAGCGCGGGTTTCGCGGCGCTGTTTCTGTGGGTTCACAGCGCTGGCATGGCTGGGGTCGCCACCTACAGTGCCCAGGCGAGGGCTGCAGCACAATCCGCGCATGACTGCGCCCGCTGCCGCCCCACTGCCCTCTTCGACCGCTTCCACCTTGACCGTTCCGCCCCCACCCGCAGCCATGCCGCCCAGCGACGACGCCGACCCCGCCGCAGCTGCCGCAGCACCACTGCCGGCCCAGGCGCCTGGCGCGATCACGGTTGAATCCACGCTGCATGCCGCCGCGGCAGCACCGGGCACAGCGCCCACTGACACTAACAACGCCGCAGGCACGGCACCGGGCCGCAGCACCATCTCCGCCGCCAGAGCCCCCGCCGCGGCGGCAGCCGACCTCTCAATCCCTGCGGACCCCACAGCCGCCGCAGACGCGTCCTCCGCCATCCCCCTGCCGCCCCTGGCCGGCCCGCTCATGCTCCACATGCCGGTCGACGTGCGCAACCTTTCGCTCGCGCTGTTGACCGTATTTGCCAGCGTCGCCCTGCTGCATTGGGCCAGCGCCGTGTTCATCCCGATCATGCTCAGCCTGCTGTTGACCACCGCGCTGCGGCCCGGCGTGGAGATGCTGCGCCGCTGGCACGTGCCGCGCTGGGCGGGTGCCGGCATCCTGCTCATCGCCATCGTGGCCAGCGTGGCCAGCGCCGCCTGGTCACTCAGCGACGGCGCCGCGCAACTCGTCGACTCGCTGCCCGTGGCCGCCAAAAAGGTGCGCGACAACCTCCGCGCCCGCACCGGCACCACCAGCCCGCTCGACACCGTCCAGCAGGCCGCCACCCAGATCGAGCAGGCCGCCAACGAGAACTCTGCCAACCAGGCGCCTCGGCGCGGCGTGCAGCGCGTGGTGGTCGAGCGCCCGCCGTTCAATGTGCGCGATTACTTATGGAGCGGCACTATGGGGCTCGTGTCCGCCGTGGGGCAGCTCACGGTGGTGGTGTTCCTCACCTTCTTCGCGCTGGCATCGGGCAACCTGTTTCGCAACAAGCTCCTGCGCATCGCGGGCTCCAGCCTGGAGCGGCGCAAAGTCACCATCCACGTGCTTGAAGACATCACCAACCAGATCCAGCGCTACCTGCTGGTGCAGGTGTTCACCAGCGTGCTGGTGGGTGTGGCCACCGGCCTGGCCTACTGGGCCCTGGGCCTGGAAAACGCGGCCGTGTGGGGTGTGGTGGCGGGCGTGCTCAACCTGGCGCCGTACATCGGCTCGGCGCTCACCGCTGGCGCATCGGCCCTGGTGGCCTTCCTGCAGTTCGGCACCCTGGACATGGCGCTGGCCATCGGTGGCGCATCGCTGGTCATCCACACGCTGGTGGGCAACCTGCTCACCCCCTGGCTGACCAGCCGCACCAGCCACATGAGCCCCGTGGCTGTGTTTGTGAGCGTGCTGGTGTGGGGCTGGCTCTGGGGTTTGTGGGGCCTGCTGCTGGGCATCCCGGTGATGATGGCCGTGAAGGCCGTGTGCGACCGGGTGGAGGATTTGAAGGCAGTGGGGGAGTTGTTGGGGGATTGAACTTCCGAGCCGCCCCACCGCCCTCAGAACGGGTCAACCTGTGTTACGAAGGCCCGCCGCAATCCCATTGATGGAGATGTGAATCCCCGTCTGCACCCGCTCATCCCCCTGCCCCGCGCGCCAGCGGCGCACCAGTTCCACCTGCAAGTGGTGCAGCGGGTCGATGTACGGAAAGCGGTGCTTGATGGACCGGGCCAGCGCCGCGTTGTGCATCAGGCGCTGCTTGTCGCCGGTGATGCGGGTCAGAGCGTCGGCGGTGCGGTGCCATTCGGCTTCGATGCTGGTGAACACTTTTTTGCGCAGGCGGGCGTCGGTCACCAGTTCGCTGTAGCGTGATGCCAGGGCGAGGTCGCTCTTGGCCAGCACCATGTCCATGTTGGACAGCAGGGTTCTGAAGAACGGCCATTGGCGGTACATCTTTTGCAGCAGGGCCAGCTGGGTCTTGGGGTCTTTGCCTTCCAAATTCACAAACGCTTCGACGGCCGAGCCAAAGCCGTACCAGCCGGGCAGCGTGAGGCGGCACTGGCCCCAGCTGAAGCCCCAGGGGATGGCGCGCAGGTCTTCGATCTTCTGGCTGGCCTTGCGGCTGGCGGGGCGGGAGCCGATGTTGAGCTCGGCGATCTCGCGGATGGGGGTGGAGTTGAAGAAATACTCGGTGAAGCCCGGGGTCTCGTACACCAGCGCGCGGTAGCTGCCCATGCTGGCCAGCGAAAGCTGCGCGGCGGCATCCAGAAAGGCCTTGGTCGCGGGCTTGGTGGGCTGCAGCAGTGTGGCTTCCAGCGTCGCAGCAACCAGAGTCTCCAGGTTGCGGCGGCCGATCTCGGGGTTGGCGTATTTCGACGCGATGACTTCGCCCTGCTCCGTCAGGCGGATCTGGCCGCGCACGGTGCCGGGGGGCTGGGCCAGGATGGCCTGGTAGCTGGGGCCGCCCCCTCGGCCCACGGTGCCGCCGCGGCCGTGGAACATGCGCAGTTGGATGCCGTGGCTGGTGGCCAATTCGTCAAACAGCTCCACCAGCGCGATCTCGGCGCGGTACAGCTCCCAGTTGCTGGTGAAGATGCCGCCGTCCTTGTTGCTGTCGCTGTAGCCCAGCATGATGTCCTGCTCGCCACCGCTGCGCTGCACCAGGGCGGCCACGCCAGGTAGGTTGTAGAACTCGCGCATGATCGGCGCCGCATTGCGCAGGTCTTCGATGGTTTCGAACAGGGGCACCACGATGAGGTGATTGCGCGACTCGGCGTCGAGCGTGCCGTTCATCAGGCCCACTTCCTTTTGCAGCAGCAGCACTTCGAGCAGGTCGCTCACGGTTTCGGTGTGGCTGATGATGTAGTGGCGGATGGCTTCGTGGCCAAAGCGCTCGCGCATGGCGCGGGCGGTCTCGAAGATGGCGAGCTCGCCTTGCGCATGGGCTGAGTATTCAGCGCCCACCACGCGCAGCGGGCGCGCATCGTTCAGCAGCTTGAGCAGCAGCGCCCGCTTGGCATCCTCTTGCAGGTGGGCGTAGTTCGGCTCGATGCGGGCCTGGGCCAGCAGTTCTGCCACCACCTCCTCATGCTTGTCGGAGCTTTGGCGCAGGTCCACCGTGGCGAGGTGAAAACCGAACACCTGCACTGCGCGGATCAGCGGGTGCAGGCGCTCTGCCGCCAGGGCCTCGCCGTGATGCGATTGGAGGGACGCCTCGATCACACGCAGGTCGGCCAAAAACTCATCGGCGCTGGCGTAAGGGTTTTGCGGCGCCACGGCGTGGCGGGCGGCCTCGCCACCCGTCAGCTCCTTGAGCGACGCGGCCAGACGCGCATAGATGCCAGTTAGCGCGCGGCGGTAGGGCTCGTCCACACGGTGCTCGCTGGTGTCGGGCGACCGTTCTGCCAGCGCTTCCATCTCGGCCGACACCTGCACCAGGCGCGCCGACAGCGACAGCTCGCCGCCGAGGTAATGCACTTCGGTCAGGTAGTGGCGCAGCGCCACCTCGGCCTGGCGGCCCAGGGCGTAGCGCAGCGTTTGCGCCGTCACATTGGGGTTGCCGTCGCGGTCGCCGCCAATCCACTGGCCCATGCGCAAAAAACTGTGCACGGGGTACTGGCCAAGCTCGGCCTCGAGGTCGGCGTAGATCTTGGGGATCTCGCGCAGAAACGTGGCTTCGTAATAAGAGAGCGCGTTTTCGATCTCGTCGGCCACGGTGAGCTTGCTGTACCGCAGCAGGCGCGTTTGCCACAGCTGGGCGACGCGGGCGCGCAGCTGGGCCTCGTTGGCAGCCAGCTCGCGGGGTGTGAGTGCGTCCTTGGCGCTGTTGTACAGCTGGGCACGCACCTGGATGTCGTCGCGCGTGGCCAGCAGCTGGGCGATGTCGCGCTCAGCGTCCAGGATGCTCTTGCGCTGCACTTCGGTGGGGTGGGCAGTAAGCACAGGGGCCACGTAGCTGCCGGCCAGCGTCTGCGAGATGGTCTTGGGCGCGATGCCGGCCCAGCGCAGGCGCGACAGGGCGACCTCAATGCTGCCCTCTTGCGTGTCGCCCGCGCGCTCGTGCACGGCGCGGCGGCGGATATGGTGGCGGTCTTCGGCCAGGTTGGCCAGGTGGCTGAAATAGGTGAAGGCGCGGATCACGCTCACCGTCTGGTCGCCCGACAGGGACTTGAGCAGCTTCTTGAGCGCGCGGTCGGCCTCCTGGTCGGCATCGCGGCGGAAGGCGACAGAAAGCTTGCGCACCTGCTCGACCAATTCATAGGCGGCCACGCCCTCCTGTTCCCGGATCACGTCCCCCAGGATGCGCCCGAGCAGGCGGATGTCGTCGATCAGGGGCTGGTCCTTGTCGGATCGTTTCATGCAGGTGTCTCCGGGAATGGAAGATATCGCCCGGCGCTGTCTGCCTCCCATCCCTCGGGCGCACCAGCCCCAGTGCGGGCGCATGCTAGCATCGCCCGCCCCGGAAAGATTACAAACAGGTTACGAACTTGAGCAGCTCCAAAGCCCCCCACGCTCCGCCGCTTCGCGGGTCGCTGCCCCCCCAAGAGGGGCGCCTTTCGCCTGGGGGCGGCCCGGCGGCGAAAGCACCGCTCCACATCGTCATTGCGACCCGGGAAAGCCGCTTGGCGCTGTGGCAAGCCGAGCATGTGCAGGCCCTGCTGCGCGCACGGGGCCACACGGTGGAGTTGCTGGGCATGACCACCAAGGGCGACCAGATCCTGGACCGCTCGCTGTCCAAAGTGGGCGGGAAAGGCCTGTTCGTGAAGGAGCTGGAAGTAGCGCTGGAAGAAGGCCGCGCGCACATTGCCGTGCACTCGCTCAAGGATGTGCCCATGGAGCTGCCCGAGGGTTTTGCCCTGGCCTGCGTAATGGAGCGCGAAGACCCGCGCGATGCCTTCGTCTCCCCCCACTATGCGTCGCTGCAAGACCTGCCCCAGGGCGCAGTGGTTGGCACCTCCAGCCTGCGCCGCCAGGTGCTGCTGCAGGCCCTGCGGCCCGACCTCAAGATCGAGCCGCTGCGCGGCAACCTCGACACCCGCCTGCGCAAGCTGGACGAAGGCCAGTACGACGCCATCGTGCTCGCGGCCGCTGGATTGAAGCGCCTGGGGCTTGAATCCCGCATCCGCGCCACGTTCGAGCCCACCGCCATGCTGCCTGCGGCAGGCCAGGGCGCCTTGGGCATTGAAGTGCGCAGTGACCGGCAGGACCTGATCGACGCACTCGCGCCGCTGGCACACCAGCCCACCTGGCTCACCGTGGCGGCCGAGCGCGCCGTGAGCCGGGCGATGGGCGGCAGCTGCTCGATGCCGCTGGCGGCCCACGGCACGCTGAGCGGCGGCGTGCTGCAGCTCGACGCAGCCTGGGGCGATCTGGAAGCCCATGCGCCCCTGGTGCGCGCGCAGACCAGCGGCCCCGCCACCACGCTGGCGCAGGCCGAAGCGCTGGGGACCGCGGTGGCAGAGCGCCTGCGCGCGGGCGGCGCGCGCGGTGTGGACGCAGCAGGCCATCCAGGCTGAGGCTCCGATGCCCCAATCCCGGGTGATCGTCACGCGGCCAGCCCGCGAGGCTGCGCACTGGGTGGAGCAACTCGGCACCCATGGCATCAACGCGGTAGCGCTGCCCCTGATCGCCATCGGCCCGTGCACCGATCCTGCGACCTTGCACGCGCTGGCACAAGCGCACGCGCGGCTGGCCGACTACCGGGCGCTGATGTTCGTGAGTGGCAATGCCGCAATTCATTTTTTTGAATCAAATCAGGCCCCAGCGCTTGATAGTCAAGCGCTGACAGCTATCAAAACAAGAGCATGGGCGCCCGGGCCCGGCACGGCTGCCGCGCTGGTGCAGGCTGGCGTGTCGCCCCGCCAGATCGACGGCCCTGCGGCCGACGCGGCGCAGTTCGACTCCGAGGCGCTGTGGCAGCAGGTGCAGCACCAGATCGGCCCGGGCAGCCGGGTGCTCATCGTGCGCGGGCGCTCCGCCACGCCCGAAGGCGCTCACGAGTCCGCATTGGGCACCGGGCGCGACTGGCTGGCGCAGCAGATCACCGCAGCCGGTGGGCAGGTCGACTTTGTGGTGGCATACCAACGCGGCGCGCCGCAGTTCAGCGCGGCCGAGGTGGTGCTGGCGCAACAGGCTGCGCACGACGGGTCGGTCTGGCTGCTGAGCAGCTCCGAGGCGGTGGCCCATCTGGCAGAGGCCCTGCCCGGGCAACGCTGGGACCAGGCGCGGGCGCTGGTGACACATCCGCGCATCGCGCAGGCCGCCCGTGCCGCGGGATTTGGCGCTGTGCGCGAATGCCGGCCAGCGCTGGCAGACGTGGTCGCGTCGATAGAATCGGGCGCATGAGTTCCGCGCCTTCCAACGACCTGCCACCAGCACCTGCCGCCGCCCCCGTGGCCCCTCCGGCGGTCAGCACAGCACCATCGCCCACACCGCCCGCCACGGGCCGTGGCGGTGCGCTCACGCTGCTGTTGGGCACGGTGGCCACCGCCGCGCTGGTCAGCAGCGGCCTGTTGTGGCAGCGGCTCAGCGCCATCCAGGAACAGCTGGCACGGCAATCGGCCGATTCTGGCGCGCAGGCCATCGAAGCCCGCACCATGGCCCGCCAGGCCGAAGAGCTGGTGCGCGAGACCGCCGCCCGCCTGTCGGTGGCCGAAGCCCGCGTGAGCGAAGTCGCCCTGCAGCGCAGCCAGCTCGAAGAACTCATGCAAAGCCTGTCGCGCTCGCGCGACGAGAACCTGGTGGTCGACATCGAATCGGCCATCCGCCTGGCCCAGCAGCAATCCCAGCTCACCGGCAGCCTGGAGCCGCTGGTGGCCGCGCTCAAGAGCGCCAACACGCGCATCGAACGTGCAGCCCAGCCCCGCCTGGCGCCCGTGCAACGCGCCATCGGCCGCGACCTGGACCGCCTGACACGCGCCACCGTCACCGACACCGCCGGCCTGCTGGCCCGGCAGGCCGCCCTGCAGCGCAGCTGGGAGGTCGTGCGCGACGAGGCCCGCGGCCTGGTGCGCGTGAGCCGCATCGACCAGCCCGAGGCGATTTTGCTGGCGCCCGAGCAGACCTTCTTTTTGCGTGAGAACCTCAAGCTCAAGCTGCTCAACGCGCGCCTGGGCGTGCTCGCGCGCCAGTTCGAATCGGCCCGTGCCGACCTGGCTGCAGCCACCGTGGCGCTGAACAAATATTTCGACCCGGCCTCGCGCCGCACCCAGAACGCAGCCAGCACCCTGCAGACCGCCCAGGCGAGCATGAAGGCCGCCGAGCAGCCGCGCCTGGACGAAACCTTGTCTGCCTTGGCCACCGCGGCTGCAGGAAGGTAAATGAACCACCCCCTGAGTCGCTTCGCGCCTTCCCCCTCTCTCGCTTCGCTTCGCGAAGCGGGAGGGGGACGCCCCCAGCGCACGCGAGCGAAGCGCCGCTTGAGCGGCTTGGCGGCCCTTGCGCGCGGGCACTGGCCTTGGGGCACGCCAGTTTCGAAGGTCGCGGCCGCACGCGGAGCATTGGATAACTGATATGCGCGCAGCACTTTGGCTTTTGGCATTGTTTGGCGTGGCCGTGGCGGCCGCGCTGTTTGCGGGCAACAACCAGGGCACCGTCACCCTGTACTGGCCACCCTACCGCATCGACCTGTCACTGAACATGGTGGTGCTGCTGCTGGTGGGCGGTTTTGTCACCGTGTACGCGGCGCTGCGCGCGCTGACCGCGCTGCTGGAGCTGCCGCACCAGGCCCGCCGCTGGCGCGTGCAGCAAAAAGAGCGCGCCATGCACGCCGCCCTGCTCGACGCGCTGACCCACATGCTGGGCGGCCGGTTTATCCGCTCGCGCAAGGCCGCGGTGGCCGCGCTGTCGCAAGAAAGCGCGCTGGCCGCCTCGGGCGAGGGCGTGCCCCACGGCCGCCAGCTGCGCGCGCTGGCGCACATGATTGCGGCCGAAGCTTCGCACGCCCTGCAGGACAGCGCGACGCGCGAAAGCCATTTGCAGGACGCCCTGCAGGAAGCCCCGGCGCGTGGCACCGTGAACGAGCAGGAAATGCGCGAAGGCACGCAGATGCGCGCCGCCCGCTGGTCGCTGGACGACCGCGACCCGAGCGCCGCCCTCGAACGCCTGGCCGCCCTGCCCCAGGGCGCGGCGCGGCGTACGCTGGCACTGCGCATCAAGCTCAAGGCCACCCGTCTGGGCCGCCAGACGCAGGACGCCCTCGACACCGCACGCCTGCTGGGCAAACACCGCGCGTTCTCGCCTGCCGCGGCGCAGAGCATCGTGCGGGGCCTGGCCATCGAACTCATCAACAGCGCGCACGACACTGCCCAGCTGCAGCAGTTCTGGACGTCGCTGGAATCGTCGGAGCGCAACATGCCCGAGCTGGCCATCCACGCCGCGCAGCGGCTGGCCGGCCTGGGCGGCGATGCCACGCAGGTGCGCGCCTGGCTGCTGCCGGTGTGGGAACGCATGGTGGACCTGCCCGATGCGCTGGCCGAACACCACGCGCTGAAACTGGTGCGCGCGCTCGAATCCGGGCTTGATGCGCTCGACGCACCTTGGCTGGCGCGCATTGAATCTGCCCATCAGGGCAACCCGCGCGACGCGCGGCTGCAGTACCTGGCCGGCATGGCCTGCCTCAAGCGCCAGTTGTGGGGCAAGGCGCAGCAGCTGCTCACCCAGGCAGCACACCAATTGGCGGACACCGGCCTGCGCGCCAGTGCGTGGCGCCACCTGGCCGAGCTGGCAGAAAAGCGCGGCGACGACGCCGCGGCGGCGGAGGCCTGGAAGAAGGCTGCGTTCGGGCGGTAAGCCACATCTCAACCCGAGGTCACGAGTGTTCTTCGGCGCTTTCTGTGACAAGCCGCTCTTACGACCCGACCTGACGGCCGGGCGTCCTAGGCTCCGCTCCAAGGCGACATCTCCCCATCGCCCTACAATGCCCAGCTCCGCTTCGCGCTGGGACCCGATACCCATCAGCCTCAGTAATTCACACCGTTCATGCTGAGCCTGTCGCAGCGCCGCGCGGTTTACATAAGCGCGACCTGATCAGCGTGTGATCACAACACAACTCCCCAGGCGCAACGCGGCCCACTTGCACAGCATTGGGGAACTTTGAGCGCTCAGGCCGTCTCAATTCATTTTTTTTGAATTGAAGCATCAATCTGCCTGAAGCCGTACGCGGCGACGGCTTCCTACACTGCGCCATGGTCTGGCCCAGGCTTGACGCAAGTCAGGCCGATCTCAGCCTTCCGGCACCCTCCACATTCCGCACCGCCAGCCTCGTTTTGATGACCGCCCCTGCCACGACTCCCCCCACTGCGGCTGCACAGCCCCAGCGCTACACGCGCACTGCCATGCTCCTGCACTGGGTGCTGGCCCTGGCGCTGATCGGATTGTTCTGCGTGGGCCTGTATATGACGGGTCTGCCGTTTTCGCCGCAGCGGCTCAAGCTCTACAACTGGCACAAGTGGGCGGGTGTTTCCATCCTTGTGTTGTCGGCCCTTCGCCTGCTGTGGCGCGCCACGCACCGGCCGCCCGCGCTGCCTGCGGCTGTCGAGCAAGCGATGCCCGGCTGGCAGAAGCTCGCGCACCACGGCACACACACACTGCTGTACGCCCTGTTCTTTGCCGTACCGCTGATCGGCTGGGCGTACAGCTCGGCAGCGGGGTTCCCCATCGTGTTTCTGGGGCTGTGGCAGCTGCCCGACTTTGTGCCCGTAAGCAAGGACCTGGCCGAAGCCATCAAGCCCTGGCACCAGTACACCGCGTTTGCCATGGCGGGCCTGGTGGTGCTGCACGTGGCTGCCGCACTCAAGCACCACATCGTCGACCGGGATGGCTTGCTGGCCCGCATGCTGCCTGGGTAGATGAAACACCCCCTAAGCCGCTTCGCGTCTTCCCCCTCTCTCGCCTCGCTACGCGATGCGGGAGGGGGACGCCCCCAGCGCTGCGGGGCGGCCCTTGCGCGGGGGCACTGGTTTGGGCCGCGCCAGTCTCACGCGCCGCGGGCGGCGCACGGCGCAGTCGATCTCCGACACGGCCATCCTATTTTTGCCTTTTGAACGGAGCTTTCCGCATGAATCTGACCTCATCTTTGTCCAGCGCCGCGCTGGGCCTTGCCCTGGCACTTGGTGCCCAGTCCGCGCAAGCCCAGCAGCAGCTCGTGCCCGCCCAGAGCGAGGTGCAGTTCACCGCGCGCCAGATGGGCGTGCCGCTGGAGGGCCATTTCAAGAAGTTCAGCGCCCAGGTGGCGTTTGACCCGGCCAAGCTGGCCACGAGCAAGATTGCGTTCACGGTCGACACCGGCAGCGCGACGCTGGGCTCCCGCGAGACTGATGCGGAGCTGCCCAAGCCCACCTGGTTCAACGTGCCCAAGTTTCCCCAGGCGCAGTTCGAGTCGTCCAGCATCAAGGCGCTGGGTGGCGGCAAGTTCGAAGTGGCCGGCAAGCTCACCATCAAGGGCAACGCGCAGAACGTGGTCGTGCCCGTGGCGCTGACGCAAGCGGGGCCCACCACGACGGCCACGGGCACCTTGCCCATCAAGCGCCTGGCTTTCAAGATCGGCGAGAACGAGTGGGCCGACACCTCTATGGTGGCCGATGACGTGACCGTGAAGTTCAAGCTGGCGCTCACGGGCGTGGGCAAGCTTTGAATGAAGCTCCCCCTGAGTCGCTTCGCGCCTTCCCCCTCTCTCGCATTGCTGCGCAATGCGGGATGGGGACGCTCCCAGCGCGGCGGGGCGGCCCTTGCGCGGGAGCCCTGGCCTCGGCCGCGCCTGTTTCAGGCGTGAGCGGACAACCCAAACCCCTTTTCGTGCTCCCTTTCCCCTAAACCTTCCTTCTTCAGGAGTTTTTCGCATGCGCAAATCCCTCTTCTCCCTGCTGGCCGTGGCTGCTGCCACCGCCCTGACCGCTGGCGCGGCCCAGGCCGCCAACTACGCCATTGACCCCACGCACACCTTTGTGACGTTCGAGATCGGCCACTTTGGCGCCTCCACCAACCGCGCCCGCTTCGACAAGAAGCAAGGCACGGTGGAATTCGACCGCGCGGCCAAGACCGGCAAGGTGGACATCACGATTGACACGACTTCGGTGAACTCGGGCACGCCCACCTTTGACAAGCACTTGCAAAGCGCCGACCTGTTCGACGCTGCTAAGCACCCCACCATCAAGTTCGTGTCGGACAAGTTCAGCTTTAACGGCGACAAGGTCAGCGAAGTGACCGGCCAGCTCACGCTGCTGGGCAAGACCGCGCCAGTGACGCTGAAGGCCACGCAGTTCAACTGCTACGAAAGCCCGATGCTCAAGCGCGAAGTGTGTGGCGGCGACTTCGAAACCACCATCGACCGCACCCAGTGGGGCCTGAACTACGGCGTGGACTGGGGCTTCCCCAAGAACGTGCGCCTGGTGGTGCAGATCGAAGCCGTAAAGCAGTAATCCAGCACGGCTGGTGCCGGCAGGCGCAGTGGGCGTTGGTCCACTGCCCCACCCAGAGCCACCCACCGCGCACGCGGCCGGGTGGCTTTTTTCATGCCCCGCACGGCCAGCCCAGCCGCCAGCAATAATTAACTTAACGTAAATCAATTACGAATAGTAGAATCACAAAATCGATCTGAGGAGACTCCGCATGAACGCAGCCCTGAAACCCGACTTGGCCACCCTCCCCGCACCTGCAGCCATCCAGCAACTGCACCACTACGCCTACAAGGCACGCGATGCGGAAGAGACGCGCCACTTCTACGAAGACATCCTGGGCCTGCCGCTGTACCACATCATCCAGAGCGACTACGTGCCCAGCACGGGCGAGTACTGCCCCTACACACATTTCTTCTTTCGCCTGCGGGACGGCTCGTTCATCGCCTTCTTTGACCTGGGCGACGACGTCAAGGCTGAGCCTTCGCCCAACACGCCGCTGTGGGTCAACCACATCGCTTTCCGCGTGAACACCGTCGAAGAACTCGAAAACACCAAGCAGCGCCTGGAAGCCCACGGCATCGAGGTGTTGGGCGTGACGGACCACCACATCTTCCAAAGCATCTACTTCTTCGATCCCAACGGCATCCGGCTTGAGCTGTCGGCGCAGTTGGCCAACGAAGAGCAAATGGCCAAGGACAGCACCGTGGCGCACGCCCGGCTGAACGAGTGGACGGCGCGCAAGGAGCAATGGCGCAAGGAGCGGGCCGCAGGCAAAGCGGCCGAGCCGCTCAAGCCGCAGCAGAACGACCGGCCGGAGTACGCGCAAGGCTGACAAGACGTCTGCCGAGGCGCGCCTCCAAAGAAAATCAGGTCAAATCAGGTTCTACCGCTTGAATGGCAAGCGTTGGCAGCTACAAATAGCGTAGCAACCATCCAGACTGCCGGTGCGAACCAACGATACGCCGCACGGCACCAAAACTGATCCCCGAACCGGATCAACACCGGTAGCTGGCGATCAAGCGCCTTGCTGGTGGGCGCGCATGATCTGGTGACGCTGCCAGTAGTGACCCACCGTGGCGTTGAATTGGTCCTTTTCCTTCTTCATGCCGGCCAGTTTGATCTTGCTGGTCTTGGCACCCAGTCCCAAGGCGTTCTTCTCAGGGTGGGTGACGATCAGCGCATTGCCAAAGCTGCTTTCCTTGTATTCGAGCGCCTTCACGGCATCCCAGAACACGGTGGTTTCGTCGGCGCTGGTGCGGATGCCTTCGATGCTGACTTCGACCGTGTCATCGCCTTTGAGCTGGAACACTACCGGCGGGAAGTACTTCAGCACGACAGCACGCTCTTCGTCGTTCGCCGGCTCGTAGCGGTAGGCCAGGCTCCGTTCGTGGTGCTGCGCGAACTGCTGTTCGTAGGCGCTCCACAACCGTTGTTCGATGGCGTCGGCCGTGAGGATCTGCTGCACCCAGGTGGCGGCGGGCACACGCACAGCGATGCCGCCGTAGTCCTGCTCTTTCAGCGCCATGCCTACGTTGCGCAGGCGCTCCGGCATGGCCGGGTGCGAGTCGTAAGGGTGCGGCACGTTGGCGTGCTTCATGGCGGACAGGAAGTCGTCCGACGCGGCATACGGCGCAAGCCCCTGGGCCACAAAACTGGCGATGCCCAGCGTGGTGTTGTCGTGCCGCTCATTGCGGCCAAAGAGCTCGTCTTCGATCTTGTAGCGGTACTGTGCGTACGCCGCGATCTTGACCAGCGACTGCGCAATGGCCGCAGGCGAGATGAGCTTGGCGGCAATGCGGTCGGCCTTGAACTCGCGCTCGCGGCTGTCGCGGGCCAGGGCGATCTCGAAAATGATGCGGTACAGGTCGAGCAGGGGCGAGATCATCACCGTGAGCCCGCCGGTGCGCATGGCGTGTCGGTAGTGGTCGTACTGCACGAGCTTGGGGCCAAGCAGCGCGCTGCTCTTGGTGTCGCCGCCGCGCAGGTGGGCGAGCTCGTGGCCAAACACCGCATCGGCTTCCGACTGGTCCAGGATGCGCAGCAGCGGCAGGCTCACGAACAGCGTACGGCCCGTCAGGGTCTTGTCGCCCACTGTGAGAGGCGCCTCGGTCACGAAGAAGTTGGCGTCGATGCCGGCGACGATGTGCTCGGGCGGCGCGGTCTTCAGGCGCTCGGCCATATGGCGGATGCGCTTCCACAGCAACGGCGCATCGTCTTCGGACACCAGTTCGCCCACGGCCCGGTTGTCGGACTGCACGCGCTTGAAGATGCCCCGCACGGCCACCAGCACGGCCGCCAGCACCACAAAACCGACTAAGAGCACGAGCTTGGGCGAGTATTTGTGGAAGAAGAACGCCGTGACCCAGAACGACAGCCACACCGCCATGGCCCCTTGCACGATCAGCGCCGCCCCGCTGGCAAAGGTGGTCAACCGCCAGCCAGTGACAAAGCTTTTGTACTGCAGCGTGCGGTCAGCAAAGGCCAAGCCGCCCAGGCCCAGCACGGCCAGCAGCAGTAGTGCGCTGGCGACGATGGTCCAGAGCGAGGCCTTGCGCGCCATGTCGAACTGCCACACGTCTGAATAGCGCTCGCACAGGGCTTCGCGGTAGTCCTGCGCCTCGGGCGCCGTGTTGTCGCAGATGGTGGACGGGGGGTTGCTGCGGTAGTAGTCCTTGCGCGCCTGCTTTTCAGCCTGCGGCATGGCTTTTTCGGCATCGATGCGCTGGCTGATGCCCGCCACAAAGCTGGCGTCCTGGTCGCGCTGCGCATAACCGGTAAAGAAATACGTCCCCACGGGCAGAAGGAACAGCGCGAGCAGCGCAAATACAAAAACCCTCGCCAAGGCCTTGCGGAAAGCAGATGAAACTGTCATGGATTCGGATGGCTGTTGTGGCGGCGCGCCCCGCGAGGGCGGCACCGAAGCCCGACCTCTTTCCCTGCTGCGCTCACCGTGTTGTAGGTGATGATCCGACGAGCGCCTAAGCACTCTCAAACATGAAGCCCTGCCTGCCACGCAAGCGGCCCGCTGGCTCCATGGGGCGCGATTATCGGCAGGGCGCGCCTGCCGCGCGAAGGCACAAGGTAACCATCGGAAAGATACGCCGGACAGGCGGTCGCACCGGGGCTTGTTACCAAGCCTCCGACGCACGCGGGCGGTCCCGTAAAATGCCCGGTCCATCTTGTCCGACAAGGCGCCACGCCCCGTGCGCGTTTTGCACCCCAGCAGCACCCACACCCCATGAGCTCGCCCCAAGCACAACCCGGCCTCGACAGCCTGTCCAAGTCTTTTGAACCTGCCGCCCTGGAAGCCCACTGGGGTCCTGAATGGGAGCGCCGTGGCTACGGCGTCGCGGGCTTTCGGGGCACCGGCGCCGCCCAGGCGGGCGAGCCAGCGTTTTCCATCCAGCTGCCGCCCCCCAACGTGACGGGCACGCTGCACATGGGCCATGCGTTCAACCAGACGATCATGGACAGCCTCACGCGCTACCACCGCATGCGCGGCTTCAACACGGTGTGGGTGCCGGGCACCGACCACGCAGGCATCGCCACGCAGATCGTGGTGGAGCGCCAGCTGCAGGAACAAGGCATCAGCCGCTACGACATGGGCCCCACCCCGCCCGAGGCGCGCAAGAACTTTGTGAGCAAGGTGTGGGAGTGGAAGGAAAAGTCCGGCAACACCATCACTACGCAGATGCGCCGCATGGGCGACAGCGTGGACTGGAGCCGTGAATACTTCACCATGGACGACAAGCTCTCCAAGGTGGTGACCGACACCTTCGTGAAGCTGTACGAGCAGGGCCTGATCTACCGCGGCAAGCGCCTGGTGAACTGGGACCCGAAGCTGCAGTCCGCCGTGTCCGACCTGGAAGTCGAGAGCGAAGAAAAAGATGGCTCGCTGTGGCACATCGCCTACCCCCTGGCCGATGGATCGGGCAGCCTCACAGTGGCCACCACCCGGCCTGAAACCATGCTGGGCGACGTGGCCCTGATGGTGCACCCTGAGGACGCGCGCTACACCCACCTCATCGGCAAGATGGTGAACCTGCCGCTGTGCGACCGCCAGATCCCCATCATTGCCGATGACTACGTGGACAAGGAGTTCGGCACTGGGGTGGTCAAGGTCACCCCTGCGCACGACCAGAACGACTACGCCGTGGGCCAGCGCCACAAGCTGCCGATGATCGTGGTGCTGACGCTGCAGGCCACCATCAACGAGAACGCCCCGGCCAAGTACCAGGGCATGGACCGCTTCGTGGCCCGCAAGGCCGTGGTGGCAGACCTCGAAGCCATCGGCGCGCTGGTCGAGGTGAAGAAGCACAAGCTCATGGTGCCGATCTGCACCCGCACCGGCCAGGTGATCGAGCCCATGCTGACCGACCAGTGGTTCGTGGCCATGAGCAAGGTGAGCGACCAGGACCCCACAGGCAAGAGCATCGCGCAAAAGGCCATCGACGCGGTGGCCACGGGCGAGGTGACGTTCGTGCCCGAGAACTGGGTGAACACCTACAACCAGTGGATGAACAACATCCAGGACTGGTGCATCAGCCGCCAGCTGTGGTGGGGCCACCAGATCCCGGCGTGGTACGACGAAGACGGCAACGTGATCGTGGCCCGCACGGAAGCCGAGGCCCAGGCCAAGGCCCCCGGCAAGACGCTGCGCCGTGACGAGGACGTGCTCGACACCTGGTACTCGTCGGCCCTCGTGCCCTTCAGCACCATGGGCTGGCCTGAACAGGGCGATGCGCCCACCGACGACTTCAACCTGTACCTCCCCAGCACCGTGCTGGTGACCGGCTACGACATCATCTTCTTCTGGGTCGCCCGGATGATCATGATGACCACGCACTTCACCGGCCGCGTGCCGTTCAAACACGTGTACATCCACGGCCTGGTGCGCGACGCGCAGGGCAAGAAGATGAGCAAGTCCGAGGGCAACGTGCTCGACCCGGTGGACCTGATCGACGGCATCTCGCTGGAGCCGCTGCTGGACAAGCGCACCACCGGCCTGCGCAAGCCCGAGACCGCGCCCACCGTGCGCAAGAACACGCAAAAGGAATTCCCTGAGGGCATTCCGGCCTACGGCGCCGATGCGCTGCGCTTTACCTTTGCGGCGCTGGCCAGCCTGGGCCGCAGCATCAACTTCGACAGCAAGCGCTGCGAGGGCTACCGCAACTTCTGCAACAAGCTCTGGAACGCCAGCCGCTTCGTGCTGATGAACTGCGAGGGCCAGGACTGCGGCCTGAAGGAACACACCAAGGAAGAGTGCCAGCCCGGCGGCCCCGCCCATGGCTACATGCACTTCAGCCAGGCCGACCGCTGGATCACATCGCTGCTGCAGAAGACCGAGGCCGATGTGGCCAAGGGCTTTGCCGAGTACCGCCTGGACAACGTGGCCAACACGATCTACGACTTTGTCTGGAACGAGTACTGCGACTGGTACCTGGAGATCGCCAAGGTGCAGATCCAGCAGGGCATGAACCACGAAGACCCACAAGTGGGTCTGGCCGTGCAGCGCGCCACGCGCCGCACGCTGATCCGCACACTGGAAGCCATCCTGCGCCTGGCCCACCCGATCATCCCGTTCATCACCGAAGCGCTGTGGCAGACGGTGGCTCCCGTGGCTGGTATTGCCGGCGAGTCGGTCAGCATCGCCCGCTACCCCCAGGCGCAACTGGAAAAGATCGACGAGGCTTCCATAGCCCACATGGGCCGTGTGAAGGGCCTTGTGGACGCCTGCCGCGCCCTGCGTGGCGAGATGAACGTCTCGCCGTCGACCCGCCTGCCCATGTACGTGGTGGGCAACACCGAGTTCATGCGCGGCGTGGCGCCGGTGCTGCAGGCGCTGGCCAAGCTCAGCGAAGTCAAGGTGTTCGACGACGAAGCCGCCTGGGCCGCCGCCGCGCAGGCCGCGCCCGTGGCTGTGGTGGGCGATGCCCGCATGTGCCTGTACATGGAGATTGACGTGGTGGCCGAAAAGGCCCGCCTGTCCAAGGAAATCGCCCGCATCGACGGGGAGATCGCCAAGGCCAACAACAAGCTCGCCAACGAAGCGTTCGTGGCCAAGGCACCGCCTGCCGTGATCGACCAGGAAAGGAAGCGCATTGCCGACTTTGGCGTCACGCTGGGCCGTTTGCGCGATCAACTGACACGCCTGGGCTAAAAACCGACGCCATACTCCTTGGGATGACGGGCCTGCCCTGGTGGCGGCCCACCCCGACTTCACTTCATATCCCCGAAGGAACTCCCTCCATGACCGTTGCCACCACCGTCCGCAAAGCCGTGTTCCCCGTTGCCGGCCTGGGCACCCGTTTTCTGCCCGCCACCAAGGCGTCTCCGAAGGAAATGCTGCCCGTGGTCGACAAGCCGCTCATCCAGTACGCGGTGGAAGAGGCCTACGCCGCCGGCATCCGCCACATGATCTTCGTCACGGGCCGCAGCAAGCGCGCCATCGAAGACCATTTCGACACCGCCTACGAGCTGGAGGCCGAACTCGAAGCCGCCGGCAAGAAGGAACTGCTGGCGCTGGTGCGCTCCATCCAGCCCGACGACATGGACTGCGCCTTCGTGCGCCAGCCCCGCTCGCTGGGACTGGGCCACGCCGTGCTGTGCGCCGAGCCGCTGGTGGGCAAAGAGCCTTTTGCCGTGCTGCTGGCCGATGACCTGATGGTCGGCCCCCAGGGCGGCCAGCCCGTGCTGGCCCAGATGGCCACCGCCTTCCGCCAACAAGGCCGCTCGGTCATCGCGGTGCAGGAAGTGCCGGAAGACCAGGTGCACAAGTACGGCATCGTGGCCGGTGAATCCGCCGGGGGCCCGCTGATCCGCATCGAGCGCATCGTCGAAAAGCCCAAGGCCGACGTGGCCCCGTCCCGCATGGGCGTGGCCGGCCGCTACATCCTCACGCCCGGCGTGTTCGACGAGATCCGCAACCAGCCACGCGGCGTGGGCGGCGAAATCCAGCTCACCGACGGCATCGCCCGCCTGATGCAACACGAAGCCGTGTACGCCTTTCAATACGAAGGCAAGCGCTACGACTGCGGCAGCAAAGAAGGTTTTCTGGAAGCGACGGTGGAGCTGGCTTTGCAACACCCGCAGGTGGGTGCGCACTTCCGGGAATATTTGAAGGCGCTGGAGCTGTAAAACGGGCCTGCGTCAGATCACGCCAGATCGTTCGGGCTGAGCTTGTCGAAGCCTGTTGGGAGGCGCTTCAATTTGCCGGCGAACTGCGCGTCCAGGTCGCGTTCAGCGTGACTACGCACTGTGTGAAGGTGCTTCGCACGATGCGAAAGCCGACACCCGACAACAAAAAAATCCTCCCGCAGCGAACGCACGCTGCGGGAGGATTTTTGTTTCAGCTCGCCGCGGTTCTGGGGAGCCACCGCGCCCATCGGAAATCTAGGCCATGCGACGTGCAACGTGCCCGTGGCGCGGCGTGCCGACCGCGCACCGCCAACTCCGTCAGCGACGACGCAGAACGTGGATGAATTCCTCGCCCACCGTCTGCTGCTCCACCAGCTCATTGCCCGTTTGCTTGGCAAAAGCCTGGAAGTCGCGCAGCGAGCCGCCGTCGGTAGCCACCACCTTGAGCAGCTGGCCGCTGGCCATGTCGGCCAGCGCCTTCTTGGCCTTGAGGATAGGCAGGGGGCAGTTCAGGCCCCGTGTGTCGATTTCTTTGTGGATGTCCATGGGGTGTCTCTTCGTCTTCAGTTTTTGGGCGGCAGGTTGAGGCCACGGCGGCGCTCCTCATTTTCCTCTGCCGTGAAGAACACCGGCTCGTGCCCACGCGTGCGCAGCCAGTCGGCCAGCGCATAGCCTGTGCCGGCAGGCCAGCACCTGAGCTCGTGCAGGTCATAAAACCGGTAGTCCACGAGCTCGGGCGACAGCCGCACATCGCCCTCGGCCACCACGTGGTAGGCAATGATGATCTGGTTCATCCGAAGAAACTCGTACGCCCCGACCAGCGTGGTGGAGCGCACGTCGAGGTTGGTTTCTTCCTTCACCTCGCGCGCAATGCCCTCCTGGGGTGACTCGCCCGCTTCCATGAAGCCGGTGATCAACGCGAACATCTTGGCGGGCCAGGCGGCGTTGCGCGCCAGCAGCACCTTGCCATTGACCTCCACGATGGCGGCCAGCACCGGTGTGGGGTTGTTCCAGTGAGTCCAGCCGCAGGCGGGGCAGCGCAAGCGCTCCTTGTCGCCGCCATCTTCAGCCACGGTGATGGCTTGCAACGCCGTGCCGCAATGGGTGCAAAAACGGGTTTCGTAGTGCATATGCTCTTATTTTTATAGCTATCAGGGCTTATAAATCAAGCGCTGGCAGCCAATCTGACTTAGGTTTTGGCCATTCACCCGACGCGTGGCGTCACGCCGGGAACACGCCGGTGGACAGATACCGGTCGCCCCGGTCGCACACCACAAACACGATGGTGGCGTTGCTCTCCCGCGCGGCAATCTGCTGGGCCACCCAGCACGCGCCGGCGGCCGAGATGCCTGCAAAGATGCCTTCCTCGCGTGCAAGGCGCCGGCACATTTCTTCTGCGTTGTCCTGGCTCACATACACCAGCTCGTCCACCGTGCTGGCGTCGTAGATCTTGGGCAGGTACTCCTGCGGCCACTTGCGGATGCCGGGAATGCGCGAACCTTCTTCTGGCTGCGCGCCGATGATCTGGATGCTCGGGTTCTTCTCCTTCAGGAACCGCGACACACCGGTGATGGTGCCGGTGGTGCCCATCGCGCTCACAAAATGCGTGATGCGCCCGCCCGTTTGTTCCCACAACTCAGGGCCCGTAGTTTCGTAGTGGATGCGCGGGTTGTCGGGGTTGGCGAACTGGTCGAGCACCTTGCCTTCGCCACGCTTTTGCATGGCCTCGGCCAGATCGCGTGCATGCTCCATGCCACCGCTCTTGGGCGTCAGCACCAGCTCCGCGCCAAAGGCCTTCATGGTCTGGGCCCGCTCGATGGACAGGTCCTCGGGCATCACCAGCACCATGCGGTAGCCCTTGATGGCCGCGGCCATCGCGAGTGCAATGCCGGTGTTGCCCGACGTCGCCTCGATCAGCGTGTCGCCCGGCCGGATGTCGCCCCGCTCTTCGGCCCTGCGGATCATCGACAGCGCCGGCCGGTCCTTCACCGACCCTGCCGGGTTGTTGCCCTCCAGCTTGCCCAGCACCACGTTGCTGCGCGCGGCGTTGTCCTGGGCCCCAATGCGCTGCAGCGCGACCAGCGGCGTGTTGCCAACCGCGTCTTCAATCGTCGGATATTTCATGCGCCCTACTGTGCCATAATTTGTGGCTTCACGAATTCCAGCCCGGGTGGTGAAATTGGTAGACGCAGGGGACTCAAAATCCCCCGCCGCAAGGCGTGCCGGTTCGATTCCGGCCCCGGGCACCACGAACAAGGCCGTAAGAGCGCAAACTCTTACGGCCTTTTTTCTTGCCCCTTTGAAATCGACCGTCGCCCCCGCTCACCAAACCGGGGGCACATTTTCAAAAAATGTGGCGCATTTAGGGCCCGGATCCCATGGCACGTGGCCTCAGCGATATCTGCCTCGTTGTCGTGCCAGATGCCATCGGCGGGGGCCCGCTCAATCTTTAAGCACCACCCCCAGCGCGGCGAGCTTTGCCGCATACGAATCCCTGCGCTTCACTGCTTTGGCGGCCGCATCGACAGCCGCCTGAATAGCTTTCGGGCCCTTGGCTGCAACAGCCTTGATCAGTCCCTGCTTGTGGGCGGCGTCTGCCTGTGCCCTTTTGTAAGTGGCGATCAGCTCGGCATGGGCAACAGGTGGGGTCACAGGCGATTCCAATTTTTAAAGTGCGATTTTCGGCGCATTCCATGAAGGCCACAGAGACACGCAAGGCCATGCAGTCATGCAACGCCAAAAAATCCAAAGGAGGTCTTGGCGACGCTACCGGCTCTCTGGCCCCATTTTCACGTGGCAATCAGGCTGAGCACTCTCTGGGGCCGCTGCATGAGGCAGAACTTCTGCGCGGTAGCACCGTTCCTGCCATCTACTTGGCCGTTTAGCGGTTTGGTTCACCTTTCAACTTGTGCAGCCGCTCCTCGGCAGCTTCAAGCTCCGCCCGGAGGACCCTGACTTCTTTCTCCAGCCTTTCGATATTTGCCGCACGGCTCTCATCGGCCGCGGTCGGGTGACAGCTCGATTGCAACGTCGCCAGTTGGTCCGCCAATTGCCGGCGTAGCAGCATCTGTCCCTTGGACCGAGCGACTTCCATGCGTTTTTCGACATCGGCCTTTTCTGCGGCGCATGGCGCGGTGTTATCCATCGGATTCGCCGGCTGTGCGATGGCGGAACCCGCCACGGTTATCGCAATGACCAAAGCACAACAACCGTTGAAACGCATACAAGTAACTACCTGAGGTGATGAAGGCTGAGCATGACAGCAATTTTGCGCTGGCGATCACGATGCAGAGCGCGGGAAATGATCAGGCGTTACAGGTGACTCTTAGACACAGGCTGTGCGTCTTCCGAGGCAACGCAGCGTCTTGTTTGTCTTTCAATCTTCCCGCGCTACTGCACCGCCAGCACCAGGAAGTCCTGCTCATACCCCTTCACCGACTGCACTGCTTTCAGCCGCTGCGCTACCGTCATTGCGTTGTGCACGCGCGCATAGCCTTCGCAACCTTCTTCCACCAGCGTCTGCGCATAGCGTTGGTAGGCCGTATCGGGAGACATATTGAAGCGGGCGAGGTAACCGCGCAGCAGGCTGCGGGTCTGGTCGGCGTTGGTGCGGTCTTCGGTGATTTTCTGCAGCACTTGCACCAGGTCTTTCTGCCGGCGCAAGCGTTCGTTGTAGGTTCGCTGAGAGTCGAACGACGATTGGGCGATGAACGCCCGCAGGGCCGCTTTTTGCGGCTCGTCGAGCCGGCCGTAGAAGCCTTCTGCACGTGACAGCAGCTCCTTGAAACGGTGTTCGCGCAGCTTGTCGGGCGCGGGGTCCAGCCATTCCTTGCGCCAGTCGGCATTGCTGTCGGCCTGTCGGCGTTCCAGCAGGCGGATCTGGGCATCGGTCAGTTGGGCGGCCAGCCACAGCATCTTGGGTTCGGCCTGGCTCACAACCTGGTCCAGCTGGGTGCGGATCTCAGCGTAGGTGGCGCAGGCCTGCTGTGGGGTGATGTTGTCAGCCAACTGGCGCTGCACCTTTTGCAGCACTTGTGCGTGTTGCGGCAGCATGGTGTCGCGGTGCCACTGGTGCAGATCGTCCAGCTCGTCGCGCACTCGCTCAGCCTGCGCGTCCGACAGGCCCAGGTAGCGGTTGATCTGCCACGCCATCAGCTGAGGCGCCTGGTTGTAGGCCAGCTTCACCGCGCTGCAGCCTTGCAGCACCAGCGTCGCTGCGGCCAGCGTCCACGCCAGCACGGCCCTCATTCTTGGTCGGGCGCGTTCCTGGCCGATGAAGTACGCCACGGGTCAGTTGTCCTGTCGCCGTATCAATTGCCGGCCACTGGGCGTGATGGCCAGCTCGCCACCGTTGCCTTTGGTGATGAAACCCCATTCCAGCAGGCGACCGGACACGTGGTCCTTCAGCGCGTGGGGGAGCGTAATGATTTGGCCCATTTCTAACTGCTTGAGGGTTTCGATCTCGTCGACGGTAGGATCGAAATGCGGCGCATGGTAGGTGGTCATCAGGTCACTCCCGTGTGTGGATTTTCGACAGACTCCCCTGGCGCCAGATTAGTTCACCGCCGCGGTGGATGCAAGCGACCCGCCCGTACGCGCATGCCGCGGCTACGGTTCATCTTTCACCGGGCCGCCCCCTGCTGCAACCATCCCCTGCAGCCAGCCCGAGAACGCCGCCAGCACGGGCGACTGCGCTGGCTGCGCGGGGCTGATGAGGTAGTAGCCGCGCTCGCCACGCAGGGGGCGATTGCAAGCCACCACCAGCTCGCCGCTGGCCAGTTCCGCCTCGATCAGCAGGGGCGGAATCAGCGCCACGCCCATGCCATGTGTCGCCGCCACGGCCAGCATGGAAAAAAGCTCGTAGCGCGGGCCATCGAGCGCGTGCGGCGCCTCGACCGCCATGGCATCAAACCACTGCCGCCAGCCGTAGGGGCGCGTGCTTTGCTGGAGAAGGGGCAGGTCGGCCAACGCCTCGGCGGCCACGGGCTGGTGGGCGCGGCCCCGGCCCCGGGGCGCGGCGGATTCGAGCAGGCGCGGGCTGCACACGGGCACCACGTCTTCGTGCATCAGCAGCAGGGCCTGCACGCCGGGCCAGTGGGCCACCTGCTCGGGCGTGCCCGCGTACAGCGCGGCATCGAAGGTGGTGTCGGCAAACAAAAATGGCCGCGTCTGCGTGTCGATGTGCACCACGATGTCGGGGTACAACTGCGCCAGCTGCGGCAGGCGCGGTATGAGCCAGCGGGTGGCAAACGTGGGCACGGCCGCCAGCGACAGCGTCCCGCCCTCGCCCTGGTGCGCCATCACGTCCAGCGTGTCGCGCTCCAGCCCCTGCAGCCAGCGCGCCACCTGGCGGCCATAGTGCGCGCCGGCAGGCGTCAGCACCACGCCGTGGCGGGTGCGGCGAAACAGCTGCACGCCCAAAAATTCTTCCAGCGCCTGGATCTGGCGCGAGACGGCGCTTTGCGTCAGAGACAGCTCCTGCGCGGCGCGGGTGTAGCTCTCGTGGCGGGCGGCGACTTCAAAACAGGCCAGGGCCTGGGTCGATGGAATGTTGCGGCGCATGATGAAGATGAATTTGTTGCGGGCCAGCCCAGCAGGCGACTATGGAACAAAGTATTTAATACATTCCGATTGTGCATATCTGGATGAAAAGAACTCGCTTGCGGCACGCTGGCGCGAGGCCTACGATCTGGCTCAGAACATCTTTGTTGCCACCCCTTTTCCACCTGGAGACACGCACATGGCCCACGCCGCTTTTCAATGGGATGACCCTTTCCTCCTGAGCCAGCAACTGACCGACGACGAGCGCGCCATCCGCGACGCCGCCGCCGCCTACTGCCAGGACAAGCTCGCACCCCGCGTGCTGGACGCCTTCCGCCACGAAAAGATGGACGTGAGCATCTTTCGCGAGATGGGCGAAGTGGGCCTCCTCGGCCCCACCATCCCCGAGCAGTACGGCGGCCCCGGCCTGTCGTACGTGGCCTATGGCCTGATCGCCCGCGAAGTGGAGCGCGTGGACTCGGGCTACCGCTCGATGGCCAGCGTGCAGTCGTCGCTGGTGATGGTGCCCATCCATGAGTTCGGCACCGAAGCGCAAAAGCAGAAGTACCTGCCCAAGCTCGCCACCGGCGAGTGGATCGGCTGCTTCGG
>SDXZ01000074.1 GCA_004210805.1 Acidovorax sp. | reverse complement strand
CCATCGCCCCACGCCCGGCCCCAAGCGCCAGCGTAGGCACTGCCCTCGCTGACGTGTTCCCGCACACCGCGTTGTTGCGCTGGTGGTTGCGCTGGTCGCTGCCCTGCCTGCTCGCCATGGCAAGCCTGTTTGCTGGCCACGCGCTGGCCCAGGTCCAACCCAACGCCGCGCCCGTGGCGCTCGCCAGTGCCAGCAAGCCCGCCGCCGGCGCCGACGCACCGCTGCCCAGCGTGGACGACCTTCGCCGGCAGCTGGAGGCCATTCCGCAAAAGCTTAGCGAGGACGACGACGGCCGCAAGCTCCTGACTGAAGTGAACGCCATCGGCAGCGCCGCCGAGCTGCTGGCCGCCCGGCGCACCGAGGAGCTGGCCGACATCGATTCGCGCCTGGCGGGCCTGGGCCCCGCCCCCGACAAAGGCGCCACGCCCGATGCGCCCGACGTGGCCGAGCAGCGCGCCAGCCTGGCCAAACAGCGCGGCGTGGTCGACGGCGAACTCAAGCTCGCGCGCCTGATCAGTGTGGATGCCGAGCAGCGCGGCACCGAACTCATCCGCCAGCGGCGCGAGCAGTTTCAGGCCGAGCTCACCACGCGCACCGATTCGCCGCTGGGCAGCACCTTCTGGTATGCGCTGCGCAATGCCCTGCCCGGCGACATGGCCCGCCTGCAATCACTGGGCGATGCGCTGCGCCGGGCGACCGCCGTGGCAATGGCACCCGCGCACCGCGCGTCGTTTCTGTTGAGCCTGGCTGGCGCGTTGCTGCTGGCCGTGGCGGGCACCTGGCTGGCCGAACGCGTGCTGGTGCGCATGGCGCCCGCGCGCCTGCCCGCGGGGCGGCTGCGCCGCTCGCTGCTGGCCGCAGCGTCGGTGCTCGTCTATGTGGTGCTCATCGGCATGGCCGTGCAGCTGGCCTGGTCGGGCCTGGAGGTGGACGGCAACCTGCACGACGGCCTCAAGACCCTGGCCCAAGCCACCGTGCGGCTGGCGGTGTTTGCGGCGTTCATCGTGGGCCTGGGCCACGCGCTGCTGTCGCGCAAGCGCAGCTCGTGGCGCCTGCCCGGCATCTCGGACGATCTGGCCAAGCGCCTGAGCCCGTACCCGTGGTGGATCGCCATCGTCGCGTCGGTCAGCGGGCTGCTCACCGAGGTGAACAGCATCGTGGGCGCGAGCCTGGTGGCCGAGGTGTCGGTCCACGCGGTCACGGCGCTGCTGCTCTCGGGCATCGTGGCGCTGGCGCTGCGCCACCTGCGGGCCAGCCCAGTGCCTGCCGCGCCCGATGCGGCCGTGGGCGAAGGCGGGAACGCAGGTGGCAACGCGGGCGATGTCGCAGCGGCCGAAACCACGCGGCCACTGTGGGTGGGCCTGCTGGTGGCTGCGGCGGGCGTGGCGATTGTGGCCACCGTGCTCATGGTCGCGTTTGGCTATGTGGCGCTGGCCGGCACGCTCACGCGGCAGATGCTCTGGACGGGCGTGGTGTTTGGCACCACCTACCTGCTGTTCCAGCTGGTCGATGGGCACCGGGCCGGACGAGGTCTTCCGCCGCGGCAGCACGCTGGACCACAGCCTCAAGGTGGGCGACCTCACGCTGGCCCCGCAGGCGCTGCTGACGGCGCTGGCGGTGGTGGTGGCGGGCCTGTTCATGATCCGCGTGCTCAAGCGCTGGCTGACCGAGCGCTACTTTCCCAACACCTCGCTGGAGCCGGGCATGCGCAGCTCCATCACCACGCTGCTGGGCTACGTGGGCGGTGTGCTGGTGATTGCGCTGGCGCTGGCGGGGCTGGGCATCAGCGTGGAGCGCATTGCCTGGGTGGCCAGCGCGCTGTCGGTGGGCATCGGCTTTGGCCTGCAGGCCATCGTGCAGAACTTCATCTCGGGCCTGATCCTGCTGGCCGAGCGGCCGGTGAAGGTGGGCGACTGGGTGGTGCTGGGCGAGACCGAGGGCGACGTGCGCCGCGTGAACGTGCGCGCCACCGAAATCCAGCTCGGGGACCGCTCCACCGTGATCGTGCCCAACTCCGAATTCATCACCAAGACCGTGCGCAATATGACGCAGGCCGGCGCCCCCGGCCGCGTGCTGCTGCGCCTGCCGGCCCCGCTGGACACCGACGCCGAGCGCATGCGCGACGTGATCCTGACCGCCTTCCAGGCCCACGACGGCGTCATGACAGACCCCGAGCCCATCGTGCAGCTCGAAGGCATCGTCAACGGCACGCTCACCTTTTTGGCCATCGGTTACGTGAGCAACCCGCGCAATGCGGGCGGGGTGCGCAGCGACCTGCTGTTCACCATCCTCAGCGGGCTGCGCGACGCGGGGCTGGCGCTGTCGCCGCCCGCCACCACGGCGGTGGCGCCGTATGCGCCAGCAGCGGCGCAGGCACCGTTGAATACCGTCAGCGTGCCCCAGCCAAGTGCCCCCAACTGATTGCTACACAAAACATAGCATCTGACGTTGATGGGATAAGCGGCGGAGTCATTTTTTGCTGGTTTTCTCTTCACTCGGCCGATGAGGCGCCTGCGTTGTGCGTGACCACCCGCTTGCGCAAGGGGCGCTGCGCAGACCAGGGACGCCGCGCAAGGGCCGCCCCGCCGCGCTGGCGTCGTCCCCTGCCCGCAGCGCAGCGCGCTGCGAGAGCGGGGGAAGCCGCGCAGCGGCTCAGGGGGTGTCAATCCAATTTCGCGCCGGACTTCTTCACCGCATCCGCCCAGCGCGGCATCTCTGCGGCCAGAAACTTCGCAAAGTCGTCCGCACCCAGAAACGCCGGATCGGCGCCCTGGCTCACCATGCGGTTTTTCACTTCAGGCGACTGCATCACCTGGCTGAACGCATCGCTGAGCTTGGCCACTACGTCCTTGGGCGTGCCGGCGGGCGCCAGAAAGCCGTAGAAGCCCACCACCTCGAAGCCCTTGATGCCGCTCTCGATCACGGTGGGCACATCGGGCAGCGCGGGGTTGCGCTCGCGGCTGGTCACCGCCAGGGCACGCACCTTGCCCTGCTTGTGGTACGCCGCGGCCTGCGGAATGCTCTCGGCCATGAACTGCACCTGCCCGCCCATCAGGTCGGTGAACGCAGGCGCACTGCCGCGGTAGGGGATGTGCACCATGAAGAGGCCGGTGGCGGTCTTGAACATCTCGGGCACCAGGTGGCTGATGCCGCCATTGCCCGCCGAGCCAAAGTTGACCTGCCCCGGCTTGGCCTTGGCATAGGCCATGAACTCCTGCAGATTCTTGGCCGGCACGTTGGGGTTGACCAGCAGCGCCAGCGGCTGCATGGCCGTGCGCGCAATCGGCGTGAAATCCTTGAGCGTGGAATACGGCAGCCGGCTGTACAGGCCGGGGTTGATCACCATCACGCCGGTGTTGGCCAGCATGAGGGTGTGGCCGTCAGGCGGCGACTTCATCACGTCCTGCGCGCCCACCGTGCCCCCGGCGCCGGCCTTGTAGTCGACCAGCACCGGCTGGCCCAGCACGGCCTGCAGCTTGTCGGTGAGCAGGCGCGCATGTTGGTCGAGCGGCCCGCCGGCCGGAAAACCGACGACGATGCGGATCGGCTTGGAGGGGAAGCCCTGGGCCACGGCGGCCACGGACGAAAGGCAAGCCAAGGCGGCGGCCGCCAGGCAGGTGCGCAGGCGCATGCGAAGATCTCCTTTTTGAGGTTTGTGAACAGGAAGGCTGCAGCTTAGGCCGGCTTTCCGGGGCTGGCACGGGGTGTTACCCGCAAGAGCCTCTGGCACGCATTGCACGCATTGCACGCATTGCAGGCCGTCCGCGCACTGCGCGCTCGTCGAAAATACCCGCTGTTCGCAGCGACTGAAAGCACGCTCACCATGACCTTCACCCACTGGCTCGTCTTTTGCGGCGTCTCGCTGCTGATGTGTTTTACCCCCGGCCCGGCCGTGCTGCTGGCGGTCTCGAACTCGGTGGACGTTGGCGCCAAACGAACGGCGTTCAGCTCACTGGGCAGCGTGATCGGCATCTTCGCCGTGTCGGGACTGGCGATGATCGGCATGGGGACCATTCTCAGCATGTCGGCGAACGCGTTCCTCGCCATGAAAGTGGCCGGTGCGATGTACCTGGTCTGGCTGGGCATCAAGCGCTGGCGCAGCAAGGACGCGCTGATCGGCAACGATGCGGGCACCGCGCCTGCCGAGCGGCGGGAGCGCAAGAACTGGCAGCTGGTGGCGCAGGGCCTGGGCGTGTCGTTGACCAACCCCAAAGCCATCCTGTTCTTCTCGGCCCTGTTCCCGCAGTTCATCACGCCGGGCGACCCGCTGTTCACGCAATACCTGATGCTGACCACGACGTTCGCCGTCTGGGCGCTGATCTCGCACGCGTTCTACGTGGCGCTGATTTCGCTCGTGAAGCGCCACGTCGTCGCGCGCGCCAAGCTGTTCAACCGCATCGTGGGCGCAACCTTCATCGCACTGGGCCTGGGCCTGCTGCAGACACGGCACAAGCTCGGCTGACGGCGCCGGCTAAGGAGCGTCCCTAGCGCCAAGCGCGCAATAGCACCCACTGCGTGGTCGCGCAGCCCACCACCAGCGCGGCATAGGTCAGCATCTTGCCGTCGCGCCCCCACACCACCAGGCCGCCGGCCAGCACCACCAGGCCCACCACAAAAACAACAGCGAACTGGCGCCAGCGCGAGAGCGCCGCACCGCCCTTGGCGCCAAAAAGCCGGCCACACAACACGAGCACCAGCGCCAGCGCAGCGGCTGGCGCCAGGAAATTCAGTGTGTGGTTGAGGATGTCGAGAGGACCCATGGAATTGACCCAAATCAAGGCTTGGGTAAGCACGGTCGCTCACACAAGCCAACAATTTTATAATCGGCGGCTATGGCAGTCTGGGCCCTCGGCATCAACCACACCACCGCGCCGCTCGATCTGCGTGGCCGGTTCGCGTTCGCGCTCGACCAGATCGCCCCCACCTTGCAAGGCTTGCGCCAGTCGCTGGACGGCTCCGGCCACCATCCGGGCGTCGAGACGGCCATCATCTCCACCTGCAACCGCACCGAAATCTACTGCGCTGGCCCCACCTCCCTGCCCGGCCCGGCCATGGACCACACGCTGGGCTGGCTGGCGCAAAGCGGCGGCGTGAGCCCCGCGCTGCTGCGATCGCACTCCTACACGCTCGAAGACAGCCTGGTCGCGCGCCATGCCTTCCGCGTGGCCAGCGGGCTCGATTCGATGGTGCTCGGCGAGGCGCAGATCCTGGGCCAGATGAAGGACGCAGTGCGCGCCGCCGAGACGGCCGGCGCTTTAGGCACCACGCTCAACCAGCTCTTTCAGCGCAGCTTTGCCGTCGCCAAGGAAGTGCGCAGCAGCACCGAGATCGGCGCACACAGCATCAGCATGGCCGCCGCGGCCGTGCGCCTGGCCGGCCAGCTGTTTGAAGACCTCGGCAAGATCCGCGTGCTGTTCGTCGGCGCGGGCGAAATGATCGAGTTGTGCGCCACACACTTCGCGGCGCGGAACCCCAAGCAGATTGCGATTGCCAACCGCACGCTCGAGCGCGGCGAAAAACTCGCCACCCGCTTCGGCGGCGAGGTGATGCGCCTGGCCGACCTGCCCGAGCGCCTGCACGAGTTCGACGCCGTCATCAGCTGCACCGCCAGCAGCCTGCCCATCATCGGCCTGGGCGCCGTGGAGCGTGCGCTCAAAAAGCGCCGCCACCGCCCGATGTTCATGGTCGACCTGGCCGTGCCGCGCGACATCGAGCCCGAGGTCAAGGCCCTGGGTGATGTGTACCTGTACACCGTGGACGACCTGGCCAGCGTGGTGCAGACGGCGCAGGCCAACCGCCAGGCCGCCGTCGCGCAGGCCGAGGCCATCATCGACGCGGGCGTGCAGAGCTTCATGCACTGGATGGAGCTGCGCAGCCCGGCGGCCGAAGCCGGCGCGGTAGTGCCGCTGATCCAGCAGCTCAACGCGCAGACGGACGAGTGGCGCGCTGTGGAAATCGCGCGCGCCAAGAAGCTCTTGGCCAAGGGCGAGGACGTGGACGCGGTGCTGGAGGCGCTGTCGCGCGGCCTCACGCAAAAGATGCTGCACGGCACCCTGGCCGAGCTGCGCGCGGGCGATGCCGAGATGCGCGCCCAGACGGCCCAGACGGTCTCGCGCCTGTTCCTGCGCTCGCAAGCCAAGCCTCCCCACGGGTTGTAGCGGCGCTCGCCCGCTCCGCAGCCCGCCCCGATTTCAAGCCAAATCGGCCTCCAGCGCTTGATATATAAGCGCTAGCAGCTACAAAATCAGTAGCAAACCTATTTTTCCCCTCCTCGCATGAAACCCTTTCTCAGAAGCCAGCTGGAGCGATACGCGCAGCGCCTGGGCGAACTCGACTTTTTGCTCTCGCGCGAAGACATCATGAGCGACATGGCGCAGTACCGGCGCATCTCCGTCGAACATGCCGAGGTCACGCAGATCGCAGGCCGCTATGCGCGCTACCAGGTGCGCGAGGCCGACCTGGCCAGTGCGCGCGAGATGCTGGCGGACCCGGACATGGCCGAGATGGCGCAGGAAGAAATCACCGCTGCTGAAGCCGAATTGCTGCAGCTCGCGGACGAACTGCAGCGCCTGTTGTTGCCTAAGGATCCTGACGATGCGCGCAATGCGTTTGTCGAAATCCGCGCGGGCACGGGCGGCGACGAATCGGCCCTGTTCGCGGGCGACCTCACGCGCATGTACACCCGCTACGCCGACCGCGTGGGCTGGAAGGTGGAGATCGTGAGCGAGAACGCGGCCGAACTGGGCGGCTACAAGGAAATCGTGCTGCGTTTTGAGGGTGACCATGTGTACGGCGCCCTGAAATTCGAATCCGGCGGCCACCGCGTGCAGCGCGTGCCCGCCACCGAAACCCAAGGCCGCATCCACACCAGCGCCTGCACCGTGGCCGTGATGCCCGAGCCCGACGAGCACGAGGCCATCAAGCTCAACCCGGCCGACCTGCGCATCGACACCTTCCGCGCATCGGGCGCGGGCGGGCAGCACATCAACAAGACCGACTCCGCCGTGCGCGTGGTCCACTTGCCCACCGGCATCGTGGCCGAATGCCAGGACGGCCGCAGCCAGCACGCCAACAAGGCCAAGGCACTGCAGGTGCTGCAGGCGCGGATTCAAGAAAAGGACCGCAGCGAACGCGCCGCCAAGGAGGCCGCGCTGCGCAAGGGCCTGATCGGCAGCGGCGACCGCAGCGACCGCATCCGCACGTACAACTTCCCGCAGGGGCGGCTGACGGACCACCGCATCAACCTCACGCTGTACAAGCTGCTGTACGTGATGGAAGGCGACCTGGCCGACGTGCTGCAGGCCCTGGCCCATGCGCGCGAGGCTGAGCAGCTGGAAGAGCTGGAGACCGGGGCGACGAACTGAGCCGCGGCCCTGCTGCAGCCCGGCCCGCGGCGCCTATCGCAAAATATGAGTCAAATTGGCTACCAGCGCTTGATTGAAAAGCGCTGGTAGCTATCAAATTTATAGTGAACGACGTTTCTCACACCCTCGCCCAGGCGCTGCACCAGGCCCACACCCTGGGCTTGGCCCGCATCGACGCCCAGTTGCTGCTGCTGCACACGCTGGGCCGCCCCGACGCCGGCCGGGCGTGGCTGCTGGCGCACGACACCGATGCACTGGACGACACCTTGCACGCGCAGTTCATCGCCCTGTGCCAGCGCCGCGCGGCGGGCGAGCCGGTGGCGTACCTCACCGGCCGCAAGGAGTTCTACGGCCTGCCGCTGCACATCGACGCACGCGTGCTCGACCCGCGGCCCGACACCGAAACACTGGTGGACTGGGCGCTCGAAGTGCTCGCCCCCCTGCCCGCTCCGCGCGTGGTCGACCTGGGCACCGGCAGCGGCGCCATCGCGCTGGCCCTGCAAAGCCAGCGCCCCACCGCCCAGGTGTGGGCCGTGGATGCCAGCAGCGACGCCCTGGCCGTGGCCCAGGGCAACGCCACCCGCCTGGGCCTGCCGGTGCGGTTTGAGCAGGGCAACTGGCTGGCGCCGATGGAGGGCGCGAGCTTTGACGCCATCGTGTCGAACCCGCCGTACATCGCCAGCGCCGACCCGCACCTTGCGGCGCTGACGCACGAACCGCTGCAGGCCCTGGCCAGCGGCGCGGACGGGCTCGAGGACATCCGCGCCATCGCCCTGCAGGCGCCCCGCCACCTGGCGCCGGGTGGCTGGTTGCTGCTGGAGCACGGCTACGACCAGGCCGAGGCCGTGCGCGGTTTGCTGAGTGCCGCAGGCTTCAGCGGTGTGGAGAGCCGGCGCGACCTGGCGGGTGTGGAGCGTTGTACCGGCGGCTGCTGGCGGTAGTTCGGGGCATGTGGATGTGGCGAGCCCCTGCCGGAGCCTGCGTTCGGCGGGCTCATTGAGACCAGCACCGCTCAATGCGACCGCCCCCCGTTGGACACAGCGCCCACGCGCGTTCGCACGGCCACCAACTGTTACAACAAAGGCCGGGCCGCCCGTGGGGTCGATTTGATAATCATCGGCTTCCGTCCACGCCGGGCACCCGTGTCTCGGCAGCTGCGGCGGTGTGCAGCTTTGCACACCCTGTCGCGCTGAACTGCCCGCCCCGTCCCGACCCGCCATGGCAGCCGCCGTGGCGTTCTATGCCGGGGCCCGTGGCAATTTCCCCAGCCGGTGTGGCTTGCTGGCCCCTTCCGCCTTTTATTGCGAGACCTTCATGCATCACATTGCCTCGCGCCGCAGGGCGCTGACCCGCCTGAGTGCGCTGTCCCTGGGCGCCGCCCTGGCCTTGAGCGGCTGCGGCTCCGAGCCCGGCGAACGCAAGGCGTTCATCGAATTTCTGCAGACCCGCGTGCTCAACACCCCGCGCGCCGCCGTGCCCAAGCTCAACGAACAGCAGCGCAAGGCGTTTGGCGCGTATGCAGCGCACTACGACATCATCACGGGCTTCAACCAGGAGATGTCGGACTCCCCGCTGACCAAGATGATGGCCGCCATGCAGAGCATGCGTTCGCTGCCTCAGCTGCTTGCCAAGCGCACGCAGGTCAACGAGCTGCTGGAACACATTCCCCAGGCCGAGCAGGACGTGAAGGCGCGCATCGACCGCGCCACGGCCGCCAAGAACGCCCTGAGCCAGCCTGCCGACCTGAAGGCGGTGTACGACGCCGCGTTCGACAAGCTCGTCACCCAGCTCGGCGGCGTGATGCTGCAGCTGCTGCCCGCGATGAAGGGCATGCTCGCAGCGACGATGGAGCTGGTGACCTACGTGGAGCAAAACCCCAAGGAAGTCTCCTTCGTGGGCTCGAACGTTCAGGCCACGACCCAGGCGAGCCTGGACAAGGTCAACGTGCTGCTCAAGAAGCTGGAGACCGAAGCGGGCAACGTCGCAAAGATGGAAGGCACACTGCGAAAGTTGACAGGCTGACCCGGGCACAAAGGGTTTTGCGTCAAACGGGGATAATGGGGGCATCTGGCTTCAACCTACGGAACTCCCCATGAGCGACAACACCCAGCAACGCATCGACGCCCTCGTCAAGTCCAGCGAGGTCCTGCTCTTCATGAAAGGCAGCGCCAGTTTCCCCATGTGCGGCTTCTCGGGCCGCGCGATTCAGATCCTCAAGGCCTGCGGCGTGGACCCTAAAAGCGTGGTCACCGTGAACGTACTCGAAGACGACGCCGTCCGCCAGGGCATCAAGGATTACAGCAACTGGCCCACGATCCCCCAGCTGTACGTGAAGGGCGAGTTCATCGGCGGCTCGGACATCATGATGGAGATGTACGAATCGGGCGAACTCAAGCAGGTACTGGGCACCGAAGCCTGAGCCTCGGCTCCGTCGCAAAAGCCGCCTTCGGGCGGTTTTTTTATGCACGCGTGCAACAGCATCGGTAACAGGGGCACCAATAGCGGGCTTCTCCGATGTTGACGCGGGCATGTTGTGTGCTTGAATGATTTTGTGGCCTCACGCCACAAAGGAGCATGCAATGACCAGCCATAGCCTTGTTCCCCAGCCCCCGGCCCTTCGCCTGCCGGTGGCCCAGATGCGCAATGTGTTCCACCCCGGCGATGTCGAGCGCAAGCTCGCACGGCTGCAGGAGTCCGGCAACCAGCGCGAATACGAAACCCTGCGCACCGTCTACGAACGCATGCTCGAGCGCGGCCCGGAGCGGTTTCAGGTCAAGCCCTCGGGCATCCCCGACATGGCCAGCCTGTACGAGCAGCTGCCCAACTTCACCGACGTGCTGGACGACGTGAAGCGCCATGTAGCGCTGGCGCAGGACAGCAGCGACGGCCTGGAGGTCACGCCCATGCTGCTGCTGGGCCCGCCCGGCATCGGCAAGACGCACTTCGCGCGCCACCTGGCCACGCTGCTGGGCACCGGCATGAACCTGCTGCCCATGAGTTCGATGACCGCAGGCTGGCTGCTGTCGGGTTCGTCCGCGCAGTGGAAAGGCGCCCGGCCCGGCAAGGTGTTCGAGGCGCTGGTGGAGGGCGAATACGCCAATCCCGTCATCGTGGTGGACGAAATCGACAAGGCCAGCACCGACGCGCAATACGACCCGCTGGGCGCGCTGTACAGCCTGCTCGAGCACGACACCGCGCAGAGCTTTACCGACGAGTTCGCCGAAATCGCCATCGACGCCAGCCAGGTGATCTGGATCACCACCGCCAACGACCCGCGCGGCATCCCCGACCCCATCCTGAACCGCATGAACGTGTTCGAGGTGGAAGCGCCGACGCTGGAACAGGCCCGCACGATCGCGCACAACCTGTACACCGGCATCCGCGCCGGCCACGACTGGGGGCGCCTGCTGGACCCGGAGCCACTGGACGACGTGCTGGACCACCTGGCGCACATGCCTCCGCGCGAGATGCGGCGGGCGCTGATGACGGGGTTTGGCAATGCCCGTCTGGACCGCCGCTCGACGGTGGAGATCGCCGACCTGCCCAAGGCAGCGGCCGGGCGCGGGCGCATCGGGTTCGTGCAGTAGGCGCGCCGGGCGCTGGCGGCTGGCTGCAGCGGCTGCCGCGCCGGCACGCGAGCCAGCCTGTGCGGCCATCCGCGGGCAGCGCGGCTGTGCGCGTTCCGCGGGCCCAACATCTCCGCGCGGGAGGCACAGATACACTTGCTGAACCGGTGTGAACTAGCGCCGCGCCCTGCCGCCCTCCATGACTCTCTCCCTCTCCCAAAGCCTCTTCGTGATCGTGCTGCTGATTGCAGCCAGTGCCTTTTTTTCGATGGCCGAGATTTCGCTCGCGGCCGCGCGCCGCTTGCGGCTGCGCCAGATGGCCGACGAGGGTGACGCACGTGCCGACCGCGTGCTGCGCATGCAGGAACAACCGGGCGACTACTTCACGGTGGTGCAGGTCGGGCAGAACGCGGTGGCGATCCTTGGCGGTATCGTTGGCGAGGGGGCGCTGAGCCCGCACTTCACTTCTTTCTTCGGCCTGTGGCTGTCGGACGCCACGGCCCTGACCGCAGGGTTCCTCGCGTCGTTTGCGGTCATCACCTCGCTGTTCATCCTGTTTGCCGACCTGTTCCCCAAGCGGCTTGGCATGGCGGAGCCCGAGCGGCTGGTGCTGCGCCTGGCCGAGCCGATGGCTTGGTGCATGACGCTGCTGCGCCCGGTGGTGTGGCTGTACAGCCGAAGCGCGGACGCGTTGTTCCGCCTGCTGGGCATGTCGTCCCTGCGCGACGACCGCATCACGTCAGACGACATCCTGGCCATGATGGAAGCCGGCGCCCGCGCGGGCGTGCTGGCCGCACGCGAGCAGCAGGTCATCACCAACGTGTTCGAGCTCGACACGCGCATGGTGTCCAGCGCCATGTCGCCGCGCGACCGCGTGGCGTTCTTCCTGCGCGATGAGCCGGACTCGGTGATCCGGCTGCGCATCGCCGCCGAACCGTTTTCGACCTACCCGGTGTGCGAGCGCGACATCGACCACGTGGTGGGCTATGTGGACGCCAAGGACCTGTTCCAGCGCGTGCTGAACAACCAGCCGATCTCGTTGGCGGACGACAGCCTCGTGCGCAAGGTGCTCATCGTGCCCGACCGGCTCACGCTGTCCGAGGTGCTCGAGCAGTTCCGGCAGGTCCATGAGGACTTTGCCGTCATCGTCAACGAGTACAGCCTGGTGGTGGGCGTGGTCACGCTCAACGACGTGATGAGCACAGTGATGGGCGATCTGGTGGTGGGCCCGGCGGATGAAGAGCAGATTGTGCGGCGCGATGAAAACTCGTGGCTCATCGACGGCGTGACGCCGGTGCAGGACGTGCTGCATGCGCTGTCGCTCGACGATCTGCCACATGCCGACGAATACGAGACTCTGGCCGGCTTTTTGATGGTGATGCTGCGCCGCGTGCCGCGACGCACCGACAGCGTGATCTGGGGTGGCTACAAGTTCGAGGTGCTGGACGTGGACAGCTACCGCATCGACCAGGTGATGGTGTCCCGGCTGGGGTCGGCGCTGGCCGATGGCAGCGGTGCGGCAGCGACCGGGGCGGCGCCAGAGGGGCCATCGGCAACCAAGGGGGGGTGACCCCTTGGCGGCTGGCGTCAGCGCGCCTGTGCTGGCGCCGTGCCGTCTTGGCAGCGCCGTGTACGTAACGCCGCATGTGCAACGTCATGAAGCAGCCTATCGGCTCGGTGGTGCCCGCCCTGGCCTTAACGTGATCACGCCAAATTCGCCGCTGCGCAGCGCTTGCCTGGCTCCATCACACCCCGGAACGTGGCGCGCCGCGCCCCGGGCGCCGGCCACCGCACCAAATCAAGCATCAAATACGGCCCCAGCGCTTGACTATCAGGCGTTGATAGCTACAAAAATAAGAGCAAATCAAGCCGCCGGCACTTGTGGCTTCTCGCCAAACAGCCAGGTGCGCTGCGCGCCAAACACGGCATCCGGATAGGGCGAGCGCCCGCGGCTGCCGTTATAGCGGCCCAACGCCATGAACAGGTCGCCGCGCTCGCGGTCGATGTAGTGGCGCAGGATCACGCAGCCAAACCGCAGGTTGGTCTGCATGTGAAAGAGCTTGCCCGCATCGCCGTCGCCGATCACCCGCGTCCAAAACGGCATGACCTGCATGTAGCCCCGCGCCCCCACGCTGGAGACCGCGAACTTGCGGAACGCACTTTCGACCTGGATCAGCCCCATCACCAACGACACATCCAGTCCGGCCCGCTTGGACTCGTACCAGACGGTCTGCAGGAAATCGCGGCGCACTTCCCATTCAGGCTTGCGCCGGCGCAGGCGATCGCTCATCGTGCCCAGCCAGCGCAGGTAGTGGATGCGGGCTTCGGTGGTAAAGAACTCGGGTTCGGGGGGGGCCTGGTTGGCCACCGCCGAGCTGAGCGCCGTGCGCACCGAGTCCATGAGGGGTTCTTCAAGCTGACCGCCCGCATGCGCCAGTGGTGGCGCCGCCAGCCAGCCGGCCGGCGCAGCCAGGGACGAAGCCGCCATCAGCCAGCCGCGCCGGGACATGCCCCCCCCTGGTGAAGGCCGATCCTCAGCACCCAACCACGGCGCGTTCATACGACCATGCGGCCCTTCACGTGGGCCAGAATGTCTGCCGTAAGCACTTTGGTGGCGGCCGTGTCGCGGCGGTGCTGGTACTCGACCACACCTTCCTTGAGGCTCTTGTCGCCAATCGTCACCCGGTGGGGCACGCCGATCAGCTCCCAGTCGGCAAACATCGCGCCGGGGCGCTCACCACGGTCGTCGAGGATCACGTCGACGCCGGCGGCCAGCAGGTCGGCATACAGCTGCTCGGCCGTGGCCTTCACGCCTTCGCTGCGGTCCATGCCCACGGGGCAGATGACCACGGTGAATGGCGCAATCGCGTCGGGCCAGATGATGCCGCGCTCGTCGTGGTTCTGCTCGATGGCGGCAGCTGGCAGGCGCGTGATGCCGATGCCGTAGCAGCCCATTTCCAGTGGCTGGGGCTTGCCGGTTTCGTCCAGGAAGGTCGCGTTCATCGCCTTGGAGTACTTGGTGCCCAGGTAGAACACATGGCCCACCTCGATGCCACGCTCGATCGCCAGCTCGCCCTTGCCGTCTGGCGAGAGGTCTCCGGCGACCACGTTGCGCAGGTCGGCAATGGCATCGGGCTCGGGCAGGTCACGGCCCCAGTTCACGCCGGTGATGTGGAAGTCGGGCTCGTTGGCCCCGCAGATCCAGTCGGCCATCAGGGCGACTTCGCGGTCGGCCACGATCTTTACCGGCTTTTTGAGGTGCAGCGGGCCGAGGTAGCCAGGCTTGCAGCCGAAATGGTCCTCGATTTCGCCCAAGGTGGCGAAACGGAAACCGGCGAGCCCCGGCACCTTGCCGGCCTTGATTTCGTTCATGTCATGGTCGCCGCGCAACAGCAGCAGCCAGACCTGGCTCTTGACGATTTCACCCGCGCCGTTGGTTTCGTCCGTGGCCAGCACCAGGGACTTGACGGTGGTCTTGAGTGGCACGCCCAGCAGCTCGGCCACCTCGGCGCAGGTGCTCTTGCCGGGGGTGGCAGTCTTGGTCAGGGCTTGCGTTGCAGCCCCGCGCGGGCCAGCTGGCGCCAGTGCCTCGGCCTTTTCCATGTTGGCGGCGTAGTCGCTCGCGGGGCAGTAGACGATGGCGTCTTCGCCGGTGGCAGCGATCACCTGGAACTCTTCGGACAGGTCGCCACCGATGGCGCCGCTGTCGGCCGCCACGGCGCGGTAGGTCAGGCCGAAGCGGTCGAAGATCTGGCGATAGGCCTGGGCCATGACCTGGTAGCTGGCCTTGGCGGCCGTCTGGTCCTTGTCGAAGCTGTAGGCGTCCTTCATGATGAATTCACGCCCGCGCATCAGGCCAAACCGGGGACGGCGCTCGTCGCGGAACTTGGTCTGGATCTGGTAGAAATTCTTGGGCAGCTGCTTGTAGCTCTTGAGCTCCTGGCGCGCGATGTCAGTGATCACTTCTTCGCTGGTGGGCTGCACCACGAAGTCGCGGCCATGGCGGTCCTGGATGCGCAGCAACTCGGGGCCCATCTTATCGAAGCGCCCTGTCTCCTGCCAGAACTCGGCAGGCTGCACCACAGGCATGGTCAACTCCACGGCACCGGCGCGGTTCATCTCTTCCCGCACAATCGCCTCGACCTTGCGAATCACCCGCAGCCCCATGGGCATGTAGTTATAAATGCCTGCGCCGAGCTTCTTGACCATGCCCGCCCGCGTCATGAGCTTGTGGCTGACCACTTCGGCATCCGCCGGAGCTTCCTTTAAGGTGGAAATAAAGAACTGGGAGGCTTTCATCGGAATCGATTTCGGGCAGAAGGGAGCAGCCCACTTGCCGCACGCAAAGCGCCGTGCATAATGGACACAGTTTAAAAATTGGGGTTTGATTATGCTTGACCGGGACGGCTTTCGGCCGAACGTCGGCATCATCCTGCTCAACCAGAAAAACCAGGTGTTCTGGGGCAAGCGCATACGCACCCACAGCTGGCAGTTCCCGCAAGGCGGCATTGACCGGGGCGAAACCCCCGAGCAAGCCATGTTCCGCGAGCTGCATGAAGAAGTGGGATTATTGCCCAACCACGTGCGCGTGGTGGCCCGCACCCGGGACTGGTTGCGCTACGAGGTGCCTGACCGGTACATCCGCCGCGATGCGCGGGGACACTACAAAGGGCAGAAACAAATCTGGTACCTGCTTCAACTGGTGGGCCACGACTGGGACTTGAACCTGCGTGCCACCAACCATCCGGAGTTTGACGCCTGGCGTTGGAATGACTATTGGGTGCCACTCGACGTGGTGGTGGAATTCAAGCGGGGCGTCTATGAAATGGCGCTGACCGAACTGGCCCGCTACCTGCCGCGGCATGAACAGCGCAACCGCTATTTGCGCAGCGGCATGCGCACACGCGAAGGCGAGCATGCCGGCGCGATGTACCGCACAGGTTCGATGCTGCTCAACCCCGGGATGGAGTTGCCGCCTGGCGCTAGCTTCGACCCGGATCCGCAGAACAGCATGCCTGCAGAATTGGACGATTTGCCGCCGAGCCCTGTGACGGTGGTGCCCGGTGGTTGACTGCCCGCGCAGTAGCTGACCCGTTGCCGAGTGTGCTGGCGGCCAGCGTCGAAACAAAAATGCCTGCATCCATGTGCAGGCATTTTTGTTGGTGACTCCGCGGGGCGGCAGCTTATTGAGCACCTGTTGCTGCGGACCGGCCCGTCGGCCGCCAATGAATCAGCGGCTGCCCTGGGCGGCGGCAAGCACCAGGTTGTCCCGGTGCACCATTTCCGCTTCGGCCACATAACCGAGCAGTTTTTCGAATTCGGTCGATGGCTTTCGGCACAACAGGCGCGCTTCGGCGGCGGCATAGTTGGCAAGGCCGCGGGCGATCTCCACCCCGGCCGCATCGCGCACCGCGATCACATCGCCGCGCGAAAAATGGCCTTCCACCGACACCATGCCAATCGGCAACAGGCTCTTGCCTTCGTCGCGCACCTTGGCAGCAGCCCCCGCATCGACCACCACGGCGCCGCGCATTTGCAAGTGGTCGGCCATCCATTGCTTGCGGGCCTGCTTCTTCTGCGTCTGGGCGACGAGCAATGTCCCCAATGCCTCGCCACCCACCAGACGGACCAGTACATCAGGCTCGCGGCCCCAGGCGATCACGGTGGAGGCTCCCGAACCCGCAGCCCGCTTGGCCGCCAGGATCTTGGTGATCATGCCGCCCTTGCCAATGCTGGAGCCAGCGCCACCAGCCATGGCCTCCAGCGCCGGGTCGCCCGCTTTGGCCTCGTGCACGAACTGCGCGGCCGGGTCGCGGCGCGGGTCAGCGGTGTACAGACCCTTTTGGTCAGTGAGGATGATCAGTGCGTCGGCTTCGACGAGGTTCGCCACCAGGGCACCCAGGGTGTCGTTGTCGCCAAACTTGATTTCGTCGTTGACGACCGTATCGTTTTCATTGATGACAGGCACCACGCCCAGGCGCAGCAGCGTGAGCAACGTGGAGCGCGCGTTCAGGTAGCGCTCGCGGTCGGCCAGGTCGGCGTGGGTGAGCAGCACTTGGGCGCTGCCCATGCCTTGCTCGCGCAGCTTGGTCTCATACATCTGCGCGAGCCCCATCTGCCCCACCGCAGCCGCGGCCTGCAATTCGTGGATCTCGTGCGGCCGTGTGGTCCAACCCAGGCGCTTCATGCCCTCGGCAATCGCGCCACTGGAGACCATGATGACTTCGCGCGGTGCACCGCCGTCACCGCGCACGAGCGCGGCGAGCTGGCGGCTCCACTCGCCAATCGCCGCCTCATCCAGGCCGCGGCCTTCGTTGGTCACGAGGCTCGAACCCACCTTGACCACGATGCGGCGGGCATCACGCAATACGCTGGAAACCATTTTTTGGAGTCTATTTAGGCCCTAGCGCTTATCTATAAAGCGCTGGTAGCTATTAAATTTATAGCGATCAGACTAAGCGCCTGCTAGATGCCCATCAGGCAGGTGCGTCGCCCGCAAACCGTGGATCAATCTCCACCGGTTCGTTTTCTATGCGCTGCTCAGACTGCACGTGGCGGAAGATTGCGTGGATCAGCGGCTCGCAGCCTTCGCGGGTGAGGGCCGAAATCTCGAAGACAGGCCCTTTCCACTTGAAGCGCTTGACGAAATCCTTGACGCGCGCCTCGCGCTCTTCGAGCGGGACCATGTCGAGCTTGTTCAACACCAGCCAGCGCGGCTTGCTGTAGAGCTTCTGGTCGTACTTTTTCAGCTCGTTCACGATGGCCTTGGCCTGCGCAACCGGGTCGACCGCATCGTCGAAAGGCGCCAGATCCACAATGTGCAGCAAGAGGCGGGTGCGCTGCAGGTGGCGCAGGAACTGGTGCCCCAGGCCTGCGCCCTCGGAAGCACCTTCAATCAGCCCGGGAATGTCGGCCACGACAAAGCTTTGCTCCGGCCCCACGCGCACGACGCCCAGGTTGGGGTGCAGCGTGGTGAATGGATAGTCGGCAATTTTGGGGCGCGCGTTCGACACGGCTGTGATGAAGGTCGATTTGCCCGCATTGGGCATGCCTAGCAGGCCGACGTCGGCCAACACCTTCAACTCAAGCTTCAGATTTTTCTTGTCCCCAGGCCAGCCGGGCGTCTTTTGCCGCGGTGCGCGGTTGATGGCGCTCTTGAAGCGCATGTTGCCGAAGCCGCCGTCCCCGCCCTTGGCAATCGTGATCACCTCGCCGGGGGTGAGAAGTTCGTACAACACCTCGCCAGTTTCAGCGTCGGTAATGATGGTGCCCACGGGCATTTTCAACGTGATGTCCGCGCCGGCCGCGCCGAACATGTCGGAGCCCATGCCGTGCTCGCCACGCTTGGCTTCATGGCGGCGCGAGTAACGAAAATCCACCAGCGTGTTGAGGTTGGGGTCCGCCACTGCAAACACGTGCCCCCCGCGGCCGCCGTCGCCGCCATTCGGGCCGCCGAATTCCTTGTATTTCTCGTGCCGGAAGGACACGCAGCCATTGCCGCCATCACCGGCAGCAATGTCAATAAAGGCTTCGTCGACGAACTTCATGGGATATCCAGTTTACAGAAGGGGGTGGCGCCAGCGGAACCCATTGGCTGCCGCTTTTGCAGAGCGGCAAAGAACCCCATTCGAATGCGGCCTGCGCACCCAGCGGCGCGCCGCTATCGTACAGACCAAATAACAAAGCCCCGACCAGGCGGGGCTTCGATGGTTGCCGGAGGAAAACCTCAGGCAGGAGTCACGCTGACCGTTGACTTGGACATTGCGCCCTTGACGCCAAACGCCACGTGGCCATCGACCAGAGCAAACAACGTGTGGTCCTTGCCCACGCCAACATTGCTGCCGGGGTGGAAACGCGTGCCGCGCTGGCGCACGATGATCGAGCCAGCGCTGATCAGTTCACCACCGTAGGCCTTGACACCCAGCATCTTTGGCTTGGAATCACGCCCGTTTCGCGTAGAGCCGCCGCCTTTTTTCTGTGCCATGACTTAGCTCCTTGGATTAACCAGCAATCGCACCGATTTGCAGTTCAGTGAACTGTTGGCGATGGCCTTGGCGCTTCTGATAGTGCTTACGACGGCGCATCTTGAAGATGCGAACCTTGTCCTACGTCCGCAGCAATCTGTTCTACTTTAATTTTTTCGCCGGAAGCAACGCGATACTGCTTGCCGCCGGTTTTTATGACCGCGTACATGATGACCTCTTGATATGAGTTCTGCAGACGAATTTCCGCAGAGCCCGCGAGTATAGCGCACTGCACCAAAAAGCGCCACTCCTGTGCGGGCTCGACATCTCAGGCGCTTCGCCGCGGCAGACTCACGTGCTGTGCTTCCTATAATCCGGGCACTTTCTGTGGCCATCATCTTGACTGACAACACCGCCCCTGCAGCATCCCCTCTCTTGCTCGTTGCACAAGACATGCACGATGTCGACAAGGTCATCAGCGACCGCTTGACATCCAGCGTGCCGCTGGTGGCCCAAATTTCTCAATACATCATTGCTGCAGGCGGCAAGCGATTGCGTCCGGCTTTGCTGCTGATGGTGTGCGGAGCGTTGGGCTATCGCGGCAAGCACCGCCATAGCCTCGCAGCGGTGGTGGAGTTGATCCATACTGCGACTCTGCTGCACGACGACGTCGTTGACGCGTCGACCCTGCGGCGCGGGCGGCCCACCGCCAATGAAACCTTCGGCAATCCGGCCAGCGTGCTGGTCGGAGATTTCCTCCACACACGCTCATTCCAGATGATGGTCGAAGCGGGCAGCATGCGCATCATGGAGATTCTCTCTGAAGCGACGAATGTGATTGCAGAGGGCGAAGTATTGCAGCTGATGAACATGCACGATGCTTCGCTGGACGAAGCTGGGTATTTACGCGTCATCCGATCCAAAACCGCGAAACTCTTCGAGGCGAGCGCCCGGCTCGGCGCTGTCCTGGCTCAAAGCTCTCCAGCCATTGAAGATGCGTGCGCAACCTATGGCCAAGCCCTTGGAACCGCCTTCCAGATCATTGACGACGTACTCGACTACGACGGCGATGCCACCGAGATGGGAAAGAACCTTGGCGACGACCTTCGGGAAGGGAAGTCGACCCTACCGTTGATTGCCGCCATGCAGCGCGGCTCAGAAGCGCAAGCGCGCGTCGTGAGGGAGGCCATCGAAAAAGGCTCTACGGAGGAATTGGCAGAGGTGGTCCAGATCGTGCGCGAAACCGGGGCCCTCCACGCGACCCGCGCCGCAGCCCATGCCGAGGCCCGGCGCGCTATGACAGCGGCACAGCAACTGCCTCCCAATCCGTATACGTCTGGGTTGCTCAATCTAGCAGCGCAACTCCTTGCGCGACGTCACTAAATGTGAGTTGCATTGCGGCGCTGGTGCAATAGGGATGAGAAGCGCACCTACGCTGTGTAAAGCGTTTAAGTTCAGCCCCACGAGGCTAGGTCTCGCGTTCCGTCACTAACTCTTCGAATCAGGGTGCACTATCTGTGGCGCGAGCGCCAATACCCAACCCTGTACACCTTGTATCCCATCGACGATGATAGGATGGATTCTTTTCCATTCCTACCTCCTTGGTTACATGGCCGCTGTTGATACTGCCCCCAAAGAAGCTTCTGCAGTTGCTCTTCCCGGACTAGGTAGGGCGCTGATGTCTGCTGGAAAACTGACTCAGAAGTCAGCGGAAGACATTTACAAAAAATCACAAATTGGCCGCACTAGTTTCATTGCGGAGTTGACGGGGTCCGGAGCCGTATCGGCGAAGGACTTGGCCCACACGGTGTCTGCCGTGTTTGGCGCGCCATTGTTAGATTTAGACGCCATTGACCCGCTGAGACTCCCTAAAGAGCTTCTCGACGGAAAAATTTGCCAAGCCTACCGCGTAGTTGTGCTTAGCAAGCGCAATAATCGACTTATTGTCGCTACTGCCGATCCGACAGACCAAGAAGCTGCAGAGAAAATAAAATTTACGACCCAAATGGGGGTGGATTGGATTATTGCGGAGTATGACAAACTCAGCAAGCTGGTTGAGGTAACGTCCAAGTCCGCTGGCGAATCCCTCGAAACACTGAACTCCGCAGGCGGAGACTTCGAGTTCGACGAAGTCGCTGTAGAGGAAGCTCCCGATAACAATGACGCAGGGACAGGGGAGGTTGAAGACGCTCCCATTGTCAAGTTCCTTCATAAAATGTTGCTAGACGCATTCAATATGCGTGCGTCTGACTTGCATTTTGAGCCCTACGAACATCAATATCGCGTCCGCTTCCGGATCGATGGGGAGCTGCGTGAGATTGCGTCTCCTCCCATCGCAATTAAAGACAAGCTGGCCTCGCGGATCAAGGTGATTTCGCGACTGGACATTTCAGAGAAGAGAGTCCCCCAAGATGGGCGGATGAAATTAAAGGTTGGGCCCGACCGCGTGATCGACTTTCGGGTTAGTACATTGCCGACATTGTTCGGCGAGAAGATTGTTATACGTATTCTTGACCCAAGCAGCGCGAAGCTAGGCATTGAGGCGCTTGGATATGAACCCGAAGAAAAGGAACGTCTACTTCAGGCAATTGGCCGTCCCTATGGAATGATATTGGTTACGGGACCCACTGGCTCCGGAAAAACTGTTTCGCTTTACACCTGCCTGAACCTGCTAAATAAACCGGGGGTCAATATTGCCACCGCGGAAGACCCCTCAGAAATCAATTTACCGGGCGTCAATCAGGTCAATGTTAACGAAAAGGCTGGGCTGACGTTCGCCGTAGCCTTGAAATCATTTTTGCGCCAAGATCCTGACATTATCATGGTGGGCGAAATTCGCGACTTAGAGACTGCTGATATTTCAATTAAGGCAGCACAAACTGGGCATTTGGTCTTATCGACCCTACATACGAATGACGCGCCAACTACGCTGACGCGGATGCGCAACATGGGCATCGCCCCCTTCAACATTGCTTCTAGTGTTATTCTCATCACGGCACAACGTCTTGCTCGTCGGTTATGCCCAGTTTGCAAAACACCTGCAGACATACCTCATGAATCATTAATAGAGGCAGGCTATAAAGATGAAGACATTGACGGCAATTGGGTGACATACCGACCAGTCGGTTGTTCAGCCTGCAACAATGGATACAAAGGACGGGTTGGGATATATCAAGTGATGCCGATTTCCGAAGAATTACAGCGCATTATATTACGTGATGGAAGCGCACTTGAGATTGCAGAACAGGCTAAAGCTGAAGGTGTGCGTTCCCTACGCGAATCAGGCCTGCACAAAGCTAGACTTGGCTTCACTTCATTAGAAGAAGTGCTGGCTGTCACAAACGAATAACAAGCGAGGGGGCGAGCATGGCTACCACTGCGTCAAGAGATATCAAAGAGTTTGTCTTCGAGTGGGAAGGCAAAGACCGCCACGGCAAAGTAGTGAGAGGAGAAGTGCGAGCTTCAGGCGAAAACCAAGTGCAAGCAACATTACGCCGCCAAGGCGTTTTCCCGACAAAAATCAAGAAGCGTCGCATGCGCTCGGGAAAGAAGATCAAGCCGAAAGATATCGCTCTTTTCACGAGACAGCTTGCTACGATGATGAAGGCTGGCGTACCACTTCTTCAGTCATTTGATATCGTAGGTCGCGGCAATACCAATGCCAGCGTCACCAAGCTACTCAATGATATCCGGTCCGATGTAGAGACGGGGACTTCGCTGAATGGCGCTTTCCGTAAGCACCCGATGTATTTTGACAGTCTCTATTGCAATTTAGTAGAGGCAGGCGAAGCAGCTGGTATTTTAGAAGCACTGCTGGACAGGTTGGCCACCTATATGGAAAAGACTGAAGCCATCAAGTCCAAAATCAGGTCGGCTTTAATGTACCCAATTTCGGTGATAATTGTCGCGTTTGTGGTTGTTGCAGTAATTATGATTTTTGTAATTCCTGCATTTAAGGAGGTTTTTTCCTCCTTCGGCGCGGACTTACCTGCTCCGACCTTAATTGTGATGGGCATCAGCGAGGTTTTTGTGAAGTGGTGGTGGCTGATCTTCGGTGCAATCGGCGGTGGTTTTTACTTCTTTATGCAGGCATGGAAGCGAAACGAAAAGATGCAAATGTTTATGGATCGAATTCTTTTAAAGATGCCGATCTTTGGCGCACTGATTGAGAAATCTTGTGTAGCTCGATGGACCCGCACGCTCTCCACCATGTTTGCTGCAGGCGTCCCGTTGGTTGAAGCTCTGGACTCAGTTGGCGGCGCATCCGGCAACTCTCTTTATGCCATGGCGACCGAGAAAATTCAGCAGGAAGTTTCTACAGGCACCAGCCTCACAGCCGCCATGGGGAATGCCAACATTTTCCCGTCCATGGTTTTGCAAATGTGTGCGATTGGCGAGGAATCTGGATCGATCGATCACATGCTAGGGAAAGCTGCTGACTTTTACGAAGCGGAAGTTGATGAAATGGTTGCTGGTCTGTCGAGTTTGATGGAGCCCATCATCATCGTATTTCTGGGTACCTTGATCGGCGGCATCGTGGTTTCGATGTACCTGCCCATTTTCAAACTCGGTCAAGTCGTGTAATGGAATTGGAGGCTTGGGTCAACGCGGGAATGGGCGGAATCATCGGGCTCTTGATTGGTAGCTTTCTTAATGTGGTCATCTATCGGCTTCCTGCGATGATGGAGCGTCAGTGGGCAGCGGAAATTGCGGCGATGGGCGCTTCAAGCTCCAGCGACGCGAATCTGTCGCCACCTGCCACCCCGCCGGCGCCAGCAAAATTCAACCTCATGGTCCCACGCTCCCGCTGCCCAGCCTGTGGGCACGAGGTCCAGTGGTACGAAAACATCCCGGTATTGAGCTATCTCTTCCTGCGCGGCCGGTGCTCGTCTTGCAAGGTGCGGATTTCGGTCCGCTATCCGTTGGTGGAAATAGCCACCGGCGCCCTGTTTTTCTTCTGCATCCAACGCTGGGGCTTCACTCCTACGGGCGTTGCATGGTGTGGTTTCTCTGCGGCGTTGGTTGCGCTTGCGTTCATCGACTGGGATACCACCCTGTTGCCGGACGACATCACCCTGCCACTCCTGTGGGCCGGGCTTCTGGCATCGGCTCTGCAGTGGACAAATGTGCCACTCAATGCTTCGGTCATCGGCGCCGCGGCGGGTTACCTTTCGCTCTGGCTGGTGTACTGGGGTTTCAAGCTCGCGACCGGTAAAGAAGGTATGGGCTACGGGGACTTCAAGCTGTTCGCTGCGCTGGGCGCGTGGTTTGGCTGGCAGGCGCTGGTGCCCATCATTCTGATGTCCTCGGTCATCGGGGCTATCGTGGGCATCGGGATGAAGATTTTCAGCAGCCTGCGCGAGGGCGGCTATGTGCCCTTTGGGCCATTCTTGGTCGGTGCCGGTTTCACGGCCATGGTGTTTGGGCCCAATGCGATCTTGGACACCGTCCTGAGGCTGTTCGGGTTTTGATTTATGCCGCACCGTAAACCACGCCCCTTGCGCCTGGGATTGACCGGGGGGATTGGCAGCGGCAAAAGCACGGTAGGCCACATGTGGGTGGCGTTGGGTGCCGCGCTCATCGACGCGGACCAGATTGCGCGCGAGGTCACGGGGCCGCAAGGGGCCGCGATGGAGGCGATCCGCGCGGCGTTTGGCAGCGATTTTGTAGATGGTGAAACCGGCGCGCTGGACCGCGCACGCATGCGCGCCCTCGCCTTCAGCCGGCCAGAGGCACGGGCCCAGCTGGAGGCCATCGTGCACCCACTGGTCACGCTGCACAGCACCCTCAAGGCCCAGCAAGCGATGGATGACGGACACCGATTGGTTGTCTTTGACATCCCGCTGCTGGTGGAGTCGGGGCGTTGGGCGGGGCGGTTGGATGCGGTGGTGGTCGTGGATTGCTCGGCCGAGACACAGATCGCGCGCGTCATGCGCCGCAGCGGCCTTGCCCGCGAGGTGGTTCAGGGCATCATCGCGTCGCAAGCCAGCCGGCCGGCACGTCGGGCGGCGGCCGATGCGGTCATTGCGAACGACGTGAACTGCACGCTGGAGAACCTGCACACCCAGGCGCGGCAGGCGGCCACACTGTTCGGGCTATGATGCGCGACAAACCGTTTGTGCTTTCACTCCCTGCCGTGCGCCACCGGCGTCAGAACATTCCCTGAGCCCCCAGGAACCCGCCAGCGTGATCCTTTACGAATACCCTTTTAACGAGCGCCTGCGCACCTACCTGCGGCTTGAACAGCTCTTTCGGCGCCTGGGGGAGCTGATCCCCCGCTCTCACGCACTGGACCACCACTTCGCGCTGGTCACGATCTTCGAGATCATGGACGTGGCGGCGCGCGCCGACCTGAAGTCGGATGTGCTCAAGGATCTGGAAAAACACAAGCACCAGCTCGATGGCTACCGCGGCAACCCGTCCATCTCTGAAGCCGCGCTCGATGCCGTGATCGCGCAGCTGGACCGTTGTTTTACCGCGCTCAACACCCAGTCCGGCAAGTCCGGACATTCGCTGACCGAGAACGACTGGCTGATGAGCATTCGCAGCCGCGTCGGCATTCCGGGCGGCACCTGTGGGTTTGACCTGCCGGCTTACTACGCTTGGCAGCACCATGCCCCGGATGTGCGTCAGCAAGCACTCGAGCAATGGGCCTCCACGCTGGCGCCCCTGGCCGAATCGATTTATGTGTTGCTCAAGCTGCTGCGCGATTCCGGTGTGCCGCAGAAGGTCGCTGCCGAGCGCGGTCAGTTTCAGCAGAACCTGCCACAGGGCCGCACCTTTCAGCTGCTGCGCCTGCGCATCGACCCGGCTCTGAACCTGATCCCCGAGATCAGCGGCAACCGCCTCATTGTGTCGGTGCGCCTTATGCGGTTGGAAGAAGACGCGCGGCTGCATGCGAGCAATGAGGACGCAGCCTTCGAGCTGACCCTGTGCGCCTGACCGCCGCTGGGCAGTGAGCGCAGCGCTTTGTGATTTGAGGACGACGACGAGCATGGCCACCCCTCCACGCGCCGGTGCCAACAACGGCACGGCATTAACACCAGCCCAGACCCGCATTGTGGTCTGCCCGACCTGTGGCGGCGACAGCGTCTACAGCCCCGCCAACGCCTACCGGCCCTTTTGCAGCGAACGCTGCAAGCAGGTCGACCTGGGCGCCTGGGCCAGTGAAGATTTCCGCATGCCGACAGAAGCGCCACCCACCGATGCGCAGTACGGGGACCCGCGTACGGAACACTGACGGCGACACCGCACAGGTCCGCCGCCCAAAAAATTCAGTGAAAATAGCCTCTAGCGCTTGTTCTATAAGCGCTCATAGCTATTAAATAAATAGCATTAAGCGTCAGCGCCTCGCGAGAACGCCAGCCCGCGTTCCTCGGCGAGCCACTCCAGCACCGGGTAGGCCCCCTGTAGCACGGGCGCCACGGTCAGCGGCATCTGCTGCCAGGCCATCGACTGGCCCTCGCGCATCTCAAAGTCACCCGACCATTCCCACACCTTGCACCAGTGCAGGCGCACCAGCGCGTGCGGGTAATCGTGTTCGGTCACTTTCCAGACGGAAGCGGCGCCGATGCTCACGCCGAGCTCCTCGATGAGCTCGCGGCGCAGGGCCTGCTCCACGGTTTCACCGGCCTCGAGCTTTCCACCCGGAAACTCCCAGTAGCCCGCATAGGGCTTGCCCGGCGGGCGGGTAGACAACAGCATTGCGCCGTCGGCACGCAGCAGAATGCCCACCGCGACCTCTGTGTGTTTGCGTGGCTCCGACATCACGACGCCCTCTTTCCGCTGCCCAGCGCACGTGCAGCGCTGCGCAGGCCAATCAATGCCGCGCCGATGCCACCGCACACTTCAAGCAACGGCATGAACGTGGCTCCTGTTCGCTGTGATCGCAGAGGGCGCATGAAAGCCGCGCAGCCGCGCAGACGAATGTCGGTCATGCGCCGCGTGCCCCACAGCGTCCGCTGCGCCCGTCAAACCCATCACCGCCTTTATCCCCGCCCCGCCCGTCATGCCCGCCCCGCATAGTCGCGCGCAAACTGGTACGCCACCCGCCCGCTGCGCGAACCGCGCTCCAGCGCCCACACCAGCGCTTCGGCCCGCGCTGCGGTGATCGCCGCGGCAGACACGCCCAGCGACGAGAGCCACTGCGCAACGATGGTCAGGTACTCCTCCTGGCTGAACGGATAAAAACTCACCCACAGGCCGAACCGCTCGGACAGCGAGATCTTCTCCTCCACCACTTCGCCGGGGTGCACTTCGCCGTCCTCGGTGTGGGTGTAGGTGAGGTTTTCCGCCATGTACTCGGGCAGCAGATGGCGGCGGTTGCTGGTGGCGTAGATCAGCACATTGGGCGTGGCCGCGGCCACCGAGCCATCCAAAATCGACTTGAGCGCCTTGTAGCCCGGCTCGCCGTCTTCAAAGCTCAGGTCGTCACAGAAGACGATGAACTTCTCGGGGCGCGCCGAGACGACATCCACGATGTCGGGCAGGTCGACAAGGTCCGCCTTGTCCACTTCGATCAGGCGCAGGCCCGCGGGCGCATAGGCGTTCAGGCAGGCCTTGATCAGCGAGGACTTGCCGGTGCCGCGCGCGCCCGTCAGCAGCACGTTGTTGGCGGGCTTGCCTTGCACAAACTGCTGGGTGTTGCGCTCGATCTTTTCCTTTTGTGGATTGATCTCCTTCAGGTCCGACAGCTGCAGGGCCCCTATGTGCCGCACCGGCTCCAGCGTGCCGTGGCCGCTGCTGCGCTTGCGGTAGCGCCAGGCGATGGCTGCGGTCCAGTCGGGTGCGCCCAGCGGCTGCGGCAGCACGGACTCGATCCGGGCGATGAGCTGCTCGGCCCGTTCGATCAAATGTTCGAATTTTTCATTCATATTGGCACCTAGCGCTTATTCAGCAAGCGCTACCAGCTATCAAATCAGGAGCGATAGTCTGCGTTGATGGTCACGTAGTCGTGGCTGAAGTCGCAGGTCCATACTGTGTCCGAGGCTTCTCCGCGGCCCAGCAGCACGCGCACCGTGATCTCGCTTTGTTTCATCACGCGCTGGCCATCTTCTTCGCGGTAGGCGGGGTTGCGGCCGCCCTGGAGGGCCACGTGCACATCGTCCAGGTACAGGTCAATGCCGGTCTGGTCGAGGTCGTCGATGCCCGCATAGCCCACGGCCGCGAGGATGCGTCCGAGGTTTGGGTCGCTGGCATAAAAAGCCGTCTTGACCAAGGGCGAGTGGGCAATGGCGTACGCCACCTGGCGGCACTCGCTGCCCGTCCTGCCACCCTCCACCTGCACGGTGATGAACTTGGTGGCGCCTTCGCCGTCGCGCACGATGGCTTGCGCCAGCTTTTGCGACACCGCCAGCATGGCCGCCTTCAGGGCCTGGCCCTCGGCGCTGTCCAATGCGGTGATGGAGGCGTGCGCAGCCTTGTTGGTGGCCACCACCACGAACGAATCATTGGTCGACGTGTCGCCGTCGATGGTCACGCGGTTGAACGACCCATCGGCCAGCTCCCGCGCCAGCTGCTGCATCACGGGCTGGGCCACGCAGGCATCCGTGGCCATGAAGCCGAGCATGGTCGCCATGTTCGGGCGGATCATGCCGGCACCCTTGCTGATGCCGGTGATGGACACGGTGGCGCCGCCGATCTGAACCTGCGCAGAGAACGCCTTGGGCAGCGTGTCGGTGGTCATGATGCCCTCGGCCGCGCGTGCCCAGTGGCCAGGCTGCGCGTCGGCGATGGCTGCGGGCAGCCCGGCTTCGATGCGGTCGTGGGGCAGAGGCTCCATGATCACGCCGGTCGAGAACGGCAGGATCTGCTCGGGCGCCACGTTCAGCTGGCGCGCCATGGCGATGCAAGTGGCGCGCGCACGCGCAAGCCCATCGGCGCCGGTACCGGCGTTGGCGTTGCCGGTGTTGATCACCATCGCGCGGATCGATTGGCCGCTGGCCAGGTGGTCGCGGCTGATCTGCACAGGCGCGGCGCAAAAGCGGTTCTGCGTGAACACGCCGGCCACGCTGGCACCTTCATCCAGCAGGAAGACCGTCAGGTCCTTGCGGTGGGCCTTGCGGACGCCAGCTTCGGCAACGCCGATACGAACACCGGCGATCGGGTGCAGATCGCCAGCAATGGGGGCAACGAGATTCACAGGCATGGGGCGGGCCTTTCGGTGGTGATGACGACAGACCGGCGGCAGCTATTGCTGTATTCCCCGTATCTATCCGATGAAAAAACTGCGACCAATTATCCGGAAAACGGTGGCGCGCCAATGAAAAACACGGGCCGAAGCCCGTGTTGCGTGAGTCAATCCAGTCCCATCAGCGCTGAGGGCCACAAGCCCATCAGGCCAGCTTGCCGTGGCACTGCTTGTACTTCTTGCCGCTGCCGCAGGGGCAGGGGTCGTTGCGGCCCACGCGCGGGAGGCCTTCCAGGGCCGCGCCGGCAACCGCCGCGCCAGCTGCGCCCCGCTGGCCTTCGGGCGTGAGCTGCGGTGCGCCGCTCTCGTCGGGACCGGAGTAGGTGACGTTGGAGATGCGCTCGCCACGCTCTTCCAGGTCGTCCGCGGCCTGGTCCAGCTGCTCGCCGGACTGCACGCGCACGTTCATCAGGACCTTGGTCACCTCGTTCTTCAC
>SDXZ01000280.1 GCA_004210805.1 Acidovorax sp. | reverse complement strand
GGCAGCGCCAGCTGCTGCTCCATCAGGTACTTGGCCTGCTTTTCGTGCGCATTGAAGGCGGTGAACAAGAAGTCCGCGTCGCTGTGCTCGAAGTTGTAGGTGGACTGCTCCACCTCGTTTTGCTTGTACACATCGCCATAGCTCAGCGTGTCGGTCCACTTGAGGTTGTAGACGTTGTCCACGCCCTGCAGGTACATGGCCAGGCGCTCCAGGCCGTAGGTGATCTCGCCCGTGGCGGGCTTGCAGTCGATGCCACCGACCTGCTGGAAGTAGGTGAACTGCGTCACCTCCATGCCGTTGAGCCACACCTCCCAGCCCAGGCCCCAGGCGCCCAGCGTGGGGTTTTCCCAGTCGTCTTCGACAAAGCGGATGTCGTTCTTCTTGAGGTCGAAACCGAGGGCTTCGAGCGAACCCAGGTACAGCTCCAGGATGTTGGCCGGCGCGGGCTTCAAGACCACCTGGTACTGGTAGTAGTGCTGCAGGCGGTTGGGGTTCTCGCCATAGCGGCCGTCCTTGGGGCGGCGGCTGGGCTGCACATAGGCGGCCTTCCAGGGCTCGGGTCCGATGGCGCGCAGGAAGGTGGCGGTGTGCGAGGTGCCGGCGCCCACTTCCATGTCGTAGGGCTGCAAAAGGGCGCAGCCCTGCGCGTCCCAGTAGGACTGCAGCTTCAAAATGATTTGCTGGAATGTCAACATGGCGTCTGTGGCACTGGCAAGCCAGGGCAGGCAAGTAGGAAGAGAAAGGGATGGGGCGTTGACAGAGGCCAGTCCGCGCCGCCAATAGCAGCTGGGGCGGGCCTCGCACGCGCAAACCAGTGATTTTACGGCGCTGCAGCAGCGGGCTTGTGCAAACGGCCCGATGCGCGCCCGAAGCTGCGAAAGGGGCCGCGGCGTTGCGACCGGCACGGCGCACGCGGACCACCTCATCATGAAAAAAGGCCAGGGCCCTTTTGGAGCCCCAGCCTTCCCAACCAGCCACGCGGCCAGTAAGCCGTTGCGTGCCGGTGACCACCTTTGCGGGCAGCCCGTCGGCGCACAAGTTGTGCGCCAATCAAATCAACTTTCCACTGCGCTGGTTGCAGCGCAACCACAGGGCGCAGCCCAGGCGAGTGCCCCCGCGCAAGGGCCGCCCCGCCGCGCTCGGGGCGTCCCCCTTTAGGGGGAAGGCGCGCAGCGACTCAGGGGGTCTTCTTAATACTCCCAGAAGATGCGTTGCAGTTCCTTGCTGTCATTGGTCTTGGTCAAAGCCACCATGGCCAGGATGCGGGCCTTTTGAGGGCGCAGGTCGTGGGCCACAACCCAGTCGTACTTGTCGTCAGGCTGCTCGGCATTGCGCAGCACAAAACCGTCGGGCACGCGGGCCGAACGCACGATCTGCACGCCAGCGGCACGCAGGGCCTTGAGCGAATCGACCGCCTGGGCAGCCACCGAGCCATTGCCGGTGCCGGCGTGGATCAGCGCTTTCACGCCCGCCTTGCCGTAGGCCTCGATGCCCGTGGTGTTCATGTTGCCGTAGCCGTACACGATGTCCACGGCAGGCAGTGCCTTGATGTCGTCGATGTTGAACTCCGAACCCGTGGTGTGGCGCTTGACGGGCGCGCGGAACCAGTAGTTCTTGCCTTCCACCACCATGCCCAGCGGGCCCCACTGGCTCTTGAAGGCCTCGGTCTTGATGTTGATGGTCTTGCTGACGTCACGGCCGCTCTGGATCTCGTCGTTCATCGTGACGAGCACGCCCTTGCCGGCTGCATCCTTGCTGGCCGCCACGCTCACGGCGTCGTACAGGTTCAGCGCGCCGTCGGCCGACAGGGCCGTGCCGGGGCGCATGGAGCCCACGACAACGATGGGCTTCGTGGTGCGCACGACCAGGTTCAGGAAGTACGCGGTTTCTTCCAGCGTGTCGGTGCCGTGGGTGACCACGATGCCGTCCACATCGGCCTGCTTGGACAAAGCCGAGACACGCTGGCCAAGGCGGAGCAGGTGCTCATTGGTGAAACTCTCGGAGGCGATCTGGAACACCTGTTCGCCAGACACCTTGGCGACGCTGGCCAGTTCGGGCAGGCCGGCCAGGAGCTTGTCGACCGGCACCTTGGCTGCGGCATAGGTGGCGCTGTTGGCGGCCGACGCGCCAGCGCCAGCAATGGTGCCGCCCGTGGCCAACACGACCACATGGGGCTTGGCGGCCTGGGCCATGGCCACGGCAGAGGCTGCCGACAGCAGCAGGCCAGCCAGCCAGCGATTGGCGGGTGGGGAAATACGCATGATGAAAAGTCTCCTGAACTGTGTTGTGTGTCCGCGGTGCCTCAGCGGACGCCGCGCCGCTTTCTAGCGGTGGCGCATCCTATGGGAGATCGCCGCACACTGATGCGGAATAATCAGCGCTCCCCTGTGAATTTGAGTCACACCCTACAACAAGGACTTGGGCATGAACCTGCGGCAGCTGGAGGTTTTTCAGGCGGTTCTTCAAACCGGCAACATGAGCGCGGCGGCGCGGCTGCTGTGCATCACGCCCTCTGCCATCAGCAAGGCAGTGGCGCACACCGAGTTGCAGCTGGGCTACCGCCTCTTTCTGCGCACCCCCGCGGGTCTCACCCCGACGCCGGAGGCCCAGGTGCTGGCTACCGAGTCATCGGGCATTCACCGCCAGCTCGATGCCCTGCGGCGCACCGCTCGCAACCTGGCGGCCAGCGACACGGGCGATGTTCGGCTGGCTGCGATCCCTGCCGTGAGCCACGAGTTTCTGCCGCTGCTGCTGCAGCAGCATGCGGTGCGCTATCCGCAGGTGGGTGTAGAGGTGCGCACCATCCACCAGGACCAGATGACGCAGGCGCTGCTCACACGCAGCGTGGACTTCTGCCTGGGGTTCTACAAGCACCCGCACCCGCAAATCCGCAGCGACCTGCTGGTGAGCGGGCGCATGTACCTGGCGGTGGCGCAGACGGTGTGGATGCGCGCGCCGCGCGCCACCTCGCGCAGCGCGCGGCTGGCACAGGTGCCGGTGATCCGGCTGGTGGGCGACGACCCGATGCGGCAGTCGATTGACGAGATCGCGCAGCGCCTGGGCACGCCTGTGGGGCCGGGCATCCAGGTGCAGACCTCCCGCCTGGCGCTGGAACTGGTGCGCCTGGGCATGGGCTGGACGGTGGTGGATTTTCTGACCGCCACGCGGCTCGACCCCGCCACCATGGTGACGCTGGAGCTGCACGAGTTGCCGCCGATTTCGCTGTACAGCTACCACGCGCGCTCATCGCCGCCGGGCCTGCAGGCCACGCGCATGCTGTCCATGCTGCCCGAAGCGCTGCACGGCGCCCTGTCGCCCGCAGCGGCGGACAAGGCGCAGAGGCGCTGACCGTCGCGCGTTGCTTAGCCCCAAAAACAAAACAGCCCGCCGAGTCCGAAGACGGGCGGGCTGGTGTGGCGCGGCGACCGGGCTGCAGCGTCAGTCGGCCCAGCGGCGCAGCACCAGGCTGGCGTTGGTGCCGCCAAAGCCGAAGCTGTTGGACAGCACCGTGGTCAGGTCTGCATCGCGCGTTTGCGTGACCAGGGGCATGGAGCCCAGCGCAGGGTCGGGCGTGTCCACGTTGGCCGAGCCCGCGATGAAACCCTTGTTCAGCATGATCATGCAGTAGATCGCCTCTTGCACACCGGTGGCGCCCAGCGAGTGGCCGGTGAGCGACTTGGTGGACGAGAACGGCGGCACCTTGTCGCCGAACAGCGCCTGCATGGCGCGCACTTCCTGCATGTCACCCACCGGCGTAGAGGTGCCGTGGGTGTTGATGTAGTCGATGGGCGCGTCGAGCCCCTCCATAGCCTGCTTCATGCAGGCAATGGCGCCGTCGCCCGACGGGGCCACCATGTCTTCGCCATCGCTGGTGGCGCCAAAGCCCACCACTTCGGCCAGGATGGTGGCGCCGCGCGCCTGGGCATGCTCCAGGCTCTCCAGCACCACGGCGCCGCCGCCGCCGGCAATCACGAAACCGTCGCGGTTCGCGTCGTAGGCACGCGAGGCTTTCTCGGGCGTGTCGTTGTACTTGCTGGACATGGCGCCCATGCCGTCGAACAGCAGCGACATACCCCACGACAGCTCTTCGCCGCCGCCCGCAAACATCACGTCCTGCATGCCCCAGGCGATCTGCTGCGCGGCCGCGCCGATGCAGTGCGCCGACGTGGAGCAGGCAGACGTGATGGAGTAGTTGATGCCCTTGACCTTGAAGTTGGTCGC
>SDXZ01000279.1 GCA_004210805.1 Acidovorax sp. | reverse complement strand
CCCGCCCCTGCCGCCCTCCCGGCATCTCCCCCTGCAGCGGCAACCCCGGCCCCAGCGCCCGCCGCCCTTGCAGCCAGTGATGCCACTGTGCAGGCCGTCACTTCGGCCGTACAGGCTTGGGCAGCCGCCTGGTCGTCCAAGGACATGTCCGCGTACCTGGGTGCCTACGACAAATCGTTCAGCCCTCCCAACCGGCAAAACCGTGCCGCGTGGGAGAAAGAGCGCGAAGCGCGCATCGTGGGCAAGTCGAAGATCAGCGTGCAGGTGTCCGACATTGCAGTCTCGGTCAACGGCGACAAGGCGACCGCGCGCTTTCGCCAGGCCTACAGCGCCGATGCGCTCAACGTCACCAGCCGCAAGACTTTGGACCTCGTAAACCAGAACGGCCGCTGGACCATCGTCCGCGAATCGACGGGCGGTTGATCGTGGCCTCGGACACAGCGCCTGCGCCTGTTGCGCGGGCGTTTTTATTCCTGCCTTCCTCACACTGAGACACCCGATGCTGGTGGAGCTGACCGCACGACGCCGCCGGGCCGTGGCTCGCACTTTGCTGCTGGCAGCGCTCGTGCAGGCGGGTGCAGCCCCTGCCCTGGCGCAGAGCCACAAGCCACGCCGCGCCAGCGCCGAGCCGACCCCCGCCTCCAAACCTGCCGATCTGCGCGATGGCCAGGCCGAGGCACGCCTGCTGGCGGTCTACAAGCTCATTGGTGAGGGCCGCCACCGCGAAGCACTGTCCCAGGCAGAAAGCCTGGCGCGGGACCACCCCAACTTCCAGCTCGCGCAGCTGGCCGTGGGAGATTTGCTGACCGCACGCGCCCGACCCATCCGCCGCATGGGCGACGCGCCCGAGCCTGATTCGAGCCGCAGCATCCAGGCGGCGACTACGCTCGAAGAACTGCGCAATGAATCGCGCCAGCGCGTGGACGCACAGCGCAGCCGCCCGCCCGCCAACACGTTGCCCGCGCAGTTCCTCGAGCTGTCGCCCCGCTCGCGCCATGCGATCGCGGTGGATGCCTCGCGCTCGCGCCTGTATCTGTTTGAGAACACACCCAAGGGGCTGCAGCTCATTGCCGACTACTACGCGTCGGTCGGCAAGTTGGGCATGGAAAAAGCAGCCGAAGGCGACCAACGCACGCCACTCGGGGTGTACTTCATTACCAGCCGGCTGGACGCCGGCACGCTCAAGGACTTCTACGGCGCAGGCGCCTTGCCCATCAACTATCCCAACCCGCTCGACCAGAGCCGGGGCAAAACCGGCGGCGGCATCTGGCTGCACGGCACGCCGCCCGACCAGTTCGCGCGTGCGCCGCTGGCAACCGATGGTTGCCTGGTGCTGGCCAACCCCGACCTGGAGCGCATCCTGCGCACGGTGGAGCCGCGCTCCACGCCGGTCGTGATCGCCCGCCAGCTGCAATGGGTGGCGCCGCAGAGCGTGCACGCTGAGCGCAAGTCGTTCGACGCCGTGCTGAATGCCTGGCGCAGCGCCAAGACCGAAGGCGACCTGAACCGGCTGCTGGGCTTTTATGCGCCCGACTTCCAGACCTACCGCAAGAAGCCGCTCGAAGAGTGGACCCAGGTGCTCAAGGCCGAGACGCGCGCCCTGCGGGGCCGGGAACTCCACCTCAAGGACAAGTCTTACCTGCGGTGGACAGATTCCGCCGACACCATGGTGGTAACGTTCGGCGAAGTCGCCGAAGGCGCCCGCACCGGTCCCGTCAAGCGCCAATACTGGGCGCGCCGGGGCCAACAATGGCAGATATTTTTCGAAGGAGTGATTGGATGATTTCCAGAAGAAATTCGACCCTGGCGCTTGCCAGTATTGCGCTGGCAGCTACGTTTTCTGTAGCAAACGTACAGGCGCAAGATGGCCCCAAGGTCAAACTGGCCACGTCCATGGGCGACATCGTGGTGCAACTCGACCCCGCCAAGGCGCCCAAGACGGTCGAGAACTTCCTCGCCTACGTGAACGACAAGCACTACGACGGCACGGTCTTTCACCGCGTGATGAACGGCTTCATGATCCAGGGCGGCGGCTTCACTGCCGACATGCAGCAAAAGCCCACGAAGCCCCCGATCGCGCTGGAAGCCAACAACGGCCTCAAGAACGACACCTACACCATCGCCATGGCGCGCACGGGCAACCCCAACTCGGCCACCTCGCAGTTCTTCATCAACGTGACGGACAACGCCATGCTCAACGCCCCCAGCCCCGACGGCCACGGCTATGCCGTGTTCGGCAAGGTGGTGAGCGGCACCGACGTGGTCGACAAGATCAAGGCCGTGGCCGTGGGCAACAAGGGCCCGCACCAGAACGTGCCCAACACGCCAGTCACCATCAACTCCGCCACGCTGGTGAAGTAATCCCTTTTTGTTGATTTGTTAATTCATTGATCGAAAGAACCTTGCCATGAGCAACCCCCAAGTCGAACTGCACATTGCCGGCTACGGCGTCATCACCCTCGAACTCGACGAAGCCAAGGCCCCCAAGTCGGTGGCCAACTTCCTGTCGTACGTGAACAAGGGCCACTACAACAACACCATCTTCCACCGTGTGATCCCTGGCTTCATGGTGCAGGGCGGCGGCTTTGAGCCCGGCATGACCCAAAAGACCTCGGATGCGCCCATCGAGAACGAAGCCAACAACGGCCTGAAGAACGCCAACTACACCGTGGCCATGGCCCGCACGAGCGATCCGCACTCGGCCACCGCGCAGTTCTTCATCAACGTGGCCGACAACGGCTTTCTGAACCACACCGCTCCCTCGGCCCAAGGCTGGGGCTACGCCGTGTTCGGCAAGGTGGTCGGCGGTGCCGATGTGGTCGACAAGATCAAGGCCGTGAAGACGGGCCGCAAGGGCTTCCACGACGACGTGCCGAACGAAGACGTGATCATCGAAAAGGCCGTAGCACTGTGACCCCCACGCTTGCCACTTCGTGTGCTGCGCTGCCCCCCGAGGGGGCCGCAGTCGCCTTGGGGCGGCCCGGCGGCGACTGAAGCTGGCGATGCCGGCCTCAGCGCCTCGTCAAACAATGACCGTGCCCCGGTTCGAGGAGATCACTGCTCCCTCGCACTGGCGCACGGTCGACTTCATTTCGGACCTGCATCTGCAGGTCAGCGAGCCGACCACCGTGGCCGCGTTCCGGCACTACCTGGCAACGACCGACGCCGACGCCCTCTTCATCCTGGGCGATCTTTTCGAGGTCTGGGTGGGCGACGACGCCATCGACGAGATCGGCAGCTTCGAAGCGCAGGGCTGCGCTGTACTGCGAGCCGCGGCGCAGCGTCTGCCCCTGCACTTCATGCACGGCAACCGCGATTTTCTGGCGGGCACGGCGTTTCTCACCCACTGCGGCATCACCGGCCTGGCCGACCCTACCGTGCTGGTCTTTGGCGGCCAGCGCTGGGTGCTCAGCCACGGCGACCTGCTGTGCCTGGATGACGTCGACTACCAGCGTTTTCGGGTGCAGGCCCGCAGTGCCGAATGGCAAGCGCGCTTTCTGGCCCAGCCCCTGGCCACGCGCCGTGCGCAGGCACGCGGCATTCGCGAGGAGAGCGAGGCACGCAAGCAGTCGGGTGTCATCTATGCCGACCTGGACACCCCTGCTGCCGTTGCCTGGCTGCAGGCTGCAGGCGCACACACGCTCATCCACGGCCACACACACCGCCCGGCGGAGCATCCACTCGCACCCGGGCTGCAGCGTGTGGTACTAAGCGACTGGGACGCCGCTGCATTGCCCCCCCGCGTGGAAACACTGCGTTTGACCGCCGCGGGCTTGGAACGCCTCCCGCTGGCCCCCATGTACGAGCGATCCTGAACTGCGCGGGGCTAGACCTCCTGCCGCCTGATCGCCATGCCACCCCTTCTCAACCGGCTCTGGAGCCGCGTCCGCGCCACCGTTGCACCCGTGCCCGACATCTCCGCCACGCTCTGGCTGGAGACGCTCTCGCGCTACCCCTTTCTTGCAGCGCTGTCACTGCACGACCAGTCCAAGCTGCGCGTCCTGAGCGCGCTGTTCCTGAACGACAAGCAGTTCCACGGTGCCCACGGGATGGTGGTGACCGACGCCATGGCGATCGACATCGCGGTGGGGCGACCCGGCCAAGGCGCTCGACTGGTACGACGATTTCGTCACCGTGGTCCTGCACCCCGGCGAGGCCGTGGCACGCCGGCAGGTCGTGGACGAAGCCGGTGTCGTGCACGAGCAAGCCCAGGTGCTGCTGGGCGAGGCCATGGAGCGCGGCCCCATCATGCTGAGCTGGGAACATGTGGCCAATGCCACCGAGAACACGGCGCGCGGGCACAACGTGGTGGTGCATGAGTTCGTGCACAAGCTGGACATGCGCAGCGGCGAGCCCAACGGCTGCCCCCCTTTGCCAGCGGGCTTCATGGGCACACGCACCGGGCGCGCAGCATACGAGGCCTGGTGGTCTGCCTGGACCCCAGCCTACGAGCAGTTCCGCGAGCGCGTCATCCTGGCTGATCGCTTTGGCGCAGAGCGCCCCTGGCTGGACGCCTACGGCGCCACGTCACCGTCCGAATTTTTTGCTGTGGCCTGCGAGGCGTACTTTGTGAACCGGGGTCGGTTTGCGCAGGAGTTTCCAGGCCTGATGCCGGTGCTGGACGCATTTTTCAAACGACCTGCCGTCGCGGTCTAGCGAGAGCCAGGCCAAGCCTCGCATCCGGCGACAAAAACACGGGCAAAACTAAAGCGTCTTCCCCAACATCACCACTCGCCCCTTTCGATACCCCAACCTTTCATAGAACCCAAATGCTGGCGCCTCCTCCAGCGTCTGCAGATTCAAACTGACCACTCCCTCGGCCCGCAACACATCCTCCAGCGCACGCATCAACACAGCGCCCGCCCCCTGCCGCTGCAGATGCCTCGTCACGCACATCTCCTTGATGTGAAACGCCCACCCGTTCACCCACCGCTCCTTCCACCCCAGCACCATCGCAACCGGTGCGCCATCCAGCAACAGCGCGAGGCCGCGAGCGCCTGGAAAGGCCATGAACGCCGTGAGCCGCTCCACCACGGCACCGTGCTCCCAGCCGTCATTCCAGGGTGGAGCATTGAACACACCCAGGTACAGATCTGCGCAATCCGCGATGTTCGCAGCGGTCAGGACCGCAGTGGCAAAGGGTTGGGTCATAGAGAAGCGGGTCAGCCCCAAAACAAAACAGAAAGGGCGGCAAGCGTAATGCACCACGCTTGCCGCCCTGTCTGCAGTCACCCTTGAGAAAAGCTTGCGCCCTGCATGCTCACCGGGCGATCGTGGCCCCCACCGCGAAACGCGCTGCCCGCACCACCGCCGCCGCATCCACCCCAAAAAACTCCCGCAGCGCCGCCCGCGTGTCGCTGCGGCCAAAGCCATCCGTGCCCAGCGTGATGAACCGACGCCCGCCGGGCACGAACGCGCGCACCGTCTCCGGCACGGCGCGCACGTAGTCGGTGGCGGCGATCACCGGGCCGCGTGTGCCCGCCAACTGCTGTGTCAGCCAAGGCACACCGGGTTGGTCATCACCCGCCAGTGCACGCTGCTCGCAGGCCACGCCGTCGCGGGCGAGTTCGCTCCAGCTGGTGACGCTGATCACGGTCACGTTGAGGCCTTCGGCGGCCAGCAGGCCGGCGGCTTTCACCACTTCGGTGAGGATGGCGCCGGAGCCGAGCAGGGTGACGTGTTTTTCAGGCGAAATTGGCTGCTGGCGCTGATCCAATAAGCGCTTATAGCTATCAAAAACATAGCAACCCCGCAGCACGCCTTCTGCGGCATCCACGGGCAGGTCGGGCTGGGCGTAGTTTTCGTTCATCAGCGTGACGTAGTAGAAGACGTCGCGCTGCTCGGTCACCATCTCGCGCATGCCGGCGTCGATGATCACGGCCATCTCGCCCGCATAGGCCGGGTCGTAGGCTTTGCAGTTGGGGATGGTCGCTGCGACTAGGTGGCTGCTGCCGTCCTGGTGCTGCAGGCCCTCGCCGCCCAGCGTGGTGCGGCCCGACGTGGCGCCCAGCAGGAAGCCGCGGGCACGCTGGTCGGCCGCGGCCCAGATGGCATCGCCCACGCGCTGGAAGCCGAACATCGAGTAGTAGATGTAGAACGGCAGCATGGCCAGGCCGTGCACGCTGTAGCTGGTGGCCGCCGCCGTCCAGCTGGCGATGGCGCCGGCCTCGCTGAT
>SDXZ01000278.1 GCA_004210805.1 Acidovorax sp. | reverse complement strand
CGGTCGCGCACTTCGGCGGCGGCGTTGTCGGCGTCTTTCTCCAGCCGAAAGCGCACGCTGATCTGGCTTTGCTCGGGGCGGCTGATGGAGGTGATCACGTCCACCGCGTCGATGCCGGCGATGGAGTCTTCCAGCGGCTTGGTGACCTGCGACTCGATCACCTCGGCCGAGGCGCCCGCGTAGCGCACGCTGACCGTCACCACGGGTTCGTCGATCTTGGGGTATTCGCGCACCGACAGGCGCGTGAAGCTCACCGCGCCGATCAGCAGCACCAGCAGCGACAGCACGGTCGCAAAGACCGGCCGGCGTATCGATATTTCAGCGAGTTGCATGGCAGTGGGGGCTCAATCAGGCTGGCGCACGCGAAGGGGCCGGTGGCGCATTGCGCGCGGAGGACATGCTTGCTGCAAGGCAGGGGTTGGCGCCCGGCAGGGGCACCGCCAGCGGCGGCAGTGCAGCCGCAGCGACCGGCGGCGCAACTGCCGCGGGTGCCGGGGCCGCAGCGACGGATGCGCCGACTGCGGACCCCGCAGCCGCAGGGGCATCGGCGGGTGCCGCGGACCGCGAAGCGGCAGCGCCGGGGACAGATGCCGCGCGGGCCGCCGAAGGCGCTGCCCCGTTGCCGGACTTGCCCAGCTCCACCACACGCACCGCCGTGCCATCCTTCTGAACGCGCTGCTGTCCGGCGGACACCACCAGGTCGCCCACGGCGAGACCGTCGACCACTTCCACCCAGCCGGGCGTGCGCGCGCCCAGCTTCACGGGGGTGCGCCGGGCCACCCGGCTGCCGGGCTCCTTGCCATCGACGATCTTGAATACATGCGGGCTGGTGCCGTCGGGTACCACGGCCTCTTCGGGGATCACCCGCGCATCCGCACGCTCTGAAAACACGGCCGTCACGCGTGCAAACATGCCCGGGCGCAGCTCCAGCCGGCGGTTGTCGATGCAGCCGCGCACTGCCACGGAGCGGCCGTCGGCATCGATCTGTGGGTTGATGGCCTGCACCACGGCGCTGTAGCGCACCCCCGGCAGCGCATCAAAGGACACCTGGGCGGTCTGCCCCGTGCGCACCTTGCCCTGCAGGCGCTCGGGCAGGCGAAAGTCCACATACACCGCGTCGAGGTCTTCCACGTTGACGATGTCCGCGCCGTCTTTGAGGTAGTCGCCTACGTTCACGCCGCGGATCCCGGCAATGCCGTCGAACGGCGCCACGATCTTCAGGCGCGATGCGGTGGCGCGCGCCAGCGAGAGCTTGGCCTGGGCCACTTCGAGGTTGGCCGCGCTTTCGTCCACCGAGCGCTGGCTGATGAAGCCCTGGGCCACGAGCTCCTGGTTGCGTTTGTGGTTGGCCTGGGCAATCGACATTTCTGCCTGGCTCTGCTGGATCTGGGCGCGGGGCAACTGGTCGTCAAACTGCACCAGCACCTGGCCGCGCTTGACGCGCTGGCCATCGCGAAAGTTGAGCTGTGTGATGCGGCCGCTGACTTCAGGGCGCAGCACCACGCTTTGGCGCGACCGCAGGCTGCCCACGGCATCGGCGTCGTCGCGCAAGGCCATCTGTCGCACCGGCACGGCCTCTACCGCCACGGCCCGGCCACCACCACCCTGGGCCCCGCCCCGACCCGGTCCGCCTGCGGGGGTGCCGTTGCTGGCACCTGATACGGCCGCCACTTCGGTGCGCGGCGCCTGGGCGGGCTTTTGCAGCCACCAGGCGGCTCCGGAGGCGGCAGCAATGCCGATGACAGCGAAAACGATGGTTCTGTTCTTGGACGCCATGGATCAATCAAGCCGAGTGAGTGGGGAGCGCAACCAAAGAATGTATCAGTGCGTGTCACGCGCTGCAGCGGCTGCCAACTCGACCCCAAGGTCAATTCGGTGGTTTTACGCAGGCTTTACACAACACAGAATGGAAAAAGGCTCCCGTTGGAGCCTTTGAGAACCAGCGAACAACGTCAAGGGTCAACCGCGCCCTCGCGCCTGGTCCACACCTCTGTTGGCCAGTGCATCCGCCCGGTCATTGCCCGGATCGCCCGAGTGGCCCTTGACCCAGCGCCATTCGATGCGGTGGCCGCCCGTGCTGACCAGCGCGTCCAGCCGCTGCCACAGCTCGACGTTCTTGACCGGCTGCTTGGACGCCGTGCGCCAGCCCTTGGCCTTCCAGCCATGGATCCATTCGGTGATGCCCTTGCGCACGTATTCGCTGTCGAGGTACAGCGTGACGGCGCAGGGCCGCTTGAGCGCCGACAGCGCCTCAATCACAGCCATCAGCTCCATGCGGTTGTTGGTGGTGCCCAGCTCCCCGCCAAAAAGCTCTTTTTCGGTATCGCCGGCGCGCAGCAGCACACCCCATCCGCCGGGGCCCGGGTTGCCCTTGCAGGCGCCATCTGTGTATATCTCGACCTGGTTCAAACTGATTTCCTGCTTGTGTTTTTGATTCTGTCGCGGCGTGGGGTGAAGTCCGCTTTGGTGCCGGCTGGCCCGTGGGCCGTGCCAACGGGCATGTGCGGGCCTTGCGGCACAGCGGCGGCCGCATGCGCCCGGTGGGCAATCGGCACGGCAGCCGCGGCGCGCTGGCGGTGGGTGCGCCATGCGGGCTCCAGGAGCCGCATGCCGTGCACACGCTTCACCGCCACCATGAAGTAGGCCGCCCCGAAGATCGGCCACCACCGTTCGCCCAGCGGGTCCATGAAGCCGAAACGGTCCAGCCACTGGGTGCTGCGCACGGCGGGACGATAACAGCCAAATTGGGCCGACTCGACCTCGAAGCTCAGCAGCCGCAGCCAGTCCCGCAGGCGGCGGTAACCGATGAATTCACCGACATCGGGCAGGTACAACGTGCCCTTGCCCATGCGCTGGTACAGCCGTGCGCGTGCCTGGCGCAGGCCCCACAGGCTGATCGGGTTGAGCCCGCTGATGACCACCCGCCCTTCGGGTACCAGCACCCGTTCCACCTCGCGCAGCGCCGCGTGGGGGTCGATGCTCAGCTCCAGGGTGTGGGGCAGCACGATCAGGTCAAGGCTGCTTTCGGGAAAGGGCAAGGCCACCGGCTCGGCCAGCAGGTGGACGGCACGCAGCGGTGCCTGTGCGGGGTCGACTTCGCCTCGCAAGGGCGCCGCCCCATGGCCCGCCACGCCCGTCACCCCCTCTTGCCCCAGCGCCAGCCACTGGTGTGGCATGCGGTTGGCGCGCAGGCTGTCGAGCAGCGGCATGCCCAGCTGCAGGCTGTGGTAGCCAAAAATATCCGCCACCGCTTCATCGAAGCGTGCCTGCTCCCACGCCAGCAGGTACCGGCCCGGCGGGGAATCGAACCAGTGGTGCAAACCTATAATTTGATCGCTCATGAACTTGCTGCCACTGCCCGCCTTTACCGACAACTACATCTGGATGCTGCACGACGGGCACCAGGCGGTCGTCGTAGACCCCGGGGATTCCGCGCCCGTGGTGCAGGCCCTGCAGCAGCTTGGCGTGCAGTTGAAGGCCATTCTAGTCACGCACCACCATGCCGATCATGTCGGTGGGGTCGATGCACTGCGCGATGCCACAGGCGCTGTGGTGTACGGCCCGGCACGCGAGCGGATTCCCGAGCCGGTGGTGCGGCTGGCACAGGGCGACACCGTAGATGCCCTGGGCCTGCGCTTTGAAGTGATCGATGTGCCTGGCCACACGGCAGGCCACATTGCGTATTACTGCCCGGCCGTTGACGGCGCCCCGTTGCTGTTCTGCGGCGATACGTTGTTCTCTGGCGGCTGCGGCCGCTTGTTCGAGGGCACGCCTGCGCAGATGCTTGCATCGCTCGATCAGCTCGCTGCCCTGCCCGGTGACACCCGTGTGTGCTGCACGCACGAGTACACCCTGTCCAACCTGAAATTCGCGCGCGCTGTGGAACCTGGCAACACCGCGCTGCTCCACTACAGCACCCAGTGCGAATCGCTGCGGGCCCGCAACGAGCCCACCCTGCCTTCGCGCATGGCCCTGGAGCGAGAGATCAACCCCTTCCTGCGCGTGCGGCAACCTGACGTGGCCCATGCGGCCCAGATTTTCGACGCGCAGGTCCACCAAGAAGACGCCGTAGCGGTACTGGCCGCGCTGCGCCAATGGAAGAACGAGTTCCGATGAAAATTTTGCACATTGCCTGCCTGGCTGCAGCCGTCTGGCTCACGGGCTGTGCCACCACAGGCACACCGCAAGACAACACCGCCACCAGCGGCACTGCCACCCCTTCGGCCAACGCCCCTGCGGCC
>SDXZ01000277.1 GCA_004210805.1 Acidovorax sp. | reverse complement strand
CATGGCGGCGGGCTATGCCGGCCTGGACAACGAGCTGTTCTATATGGACAAGACCATGATGGTCTTCGGCGACGCCAAGAAGGTTGTCGAGGACATCGGCAAGGCCATCGAGTAAACGAACCCCGGTTTCCCGCCCCCTCGGTAAGGCGCCCCACAGAGGCTACCGAGCTCGGGTGGCCTGCACGAATGAATCCCTGCGGTCTGTGACGGCGCGCTCGGGCGGTCCACTGCGGTGCTTTTGTTGCCACTAGCCGATAGCTAAGAGCCAGGCTGTCGTCTGCAAAAGCGCCTCGTGGTCCATCCCGATTCGCCCGACCACCGACACGCCAGGTTTGTGCAGGTTATCCCTAGGGAAACCACACATCCACGGACCCACACCGGCAGGGACAATGCCGGGGTTCCATTGCATTCCGTTCAGAAGAGTTTGGAGAGACACGCACCATGACCGACCGCCCCTGGCTGGCCGCCTATCCGCAAGGCGTCCCCGCAGACATCGACCCCTCGCAATACCCGTCCCTCGTGGCCCTTATGAACGAGGCGTTCTCCAAGTACGCCGACCGCGTGGCTTACAGCTTCATGGGCAAGGACGTGACCTATGCCCAGACCGACTCGCTCTCCAGTGCGTTTGCGGCTTACCTGCAAGGCCTGGGCTTGGTCAAGGGTGACCGCGTCGCGATCATGATGCCCAACGTGCCGCAGTACCCCGTCACGGTGGCGGCCATCCTGCGTGCAGGGTTTGTGGTGGTCAATGTGAACCCGCTGTACACCCCGCGCGAGCTGGAGCACCAACTCAAGGATTCCGGCGCCAAAGCCATCGTCATCATCGAGAACTTTGCGACCACGCTGCAAAACTGCATCGCCAATACACCCGTCAAACACGTGGTTCTATGCGCCATGGGCGACCAGCTGGGCCTGCTCAAGGGCGCGCTCGTCAACTACGTGGTGCGGAACGTCAAGAAGATGGTGCCGGCCTACAACCTGCCGGGCGCCGTACGCTTCAACGACGCGGTGGCGCAGGGCACGCGCGGCACACTGAAAAAGCCCGACATCAAGCCCGACGACATCGCGCTGCTGCAGTACACCGGCGGCACCACGGGCGTGAGCAAGGGCGCCGTGCTGCTGCACCGCAATGTGATCGCCAACGTGCTGCAGTCCGAAGCTTGGAACGACCCGGTCATGAAGAAGGTGCCGGCGGGCGAGCAGCCCACCAGCATCTGCGCGCTGCCGCTGTACCACATCTTCGCGTTCACCGTGAACATGATGCTGAGCATGCGCACCGGCGGCAAGACGATCCTGATCCCCAATCCGCGCGACCTGCCTGCGGTGCTCAAAGAGCTGTCCAAGCACACCTTCCACAGCTTCCCCGCCGTGAACACGCTGTTCAACGGCCTGGCCAATCATCCGGACTTCAACACCGTCAACTGGAAGAACCTCAAGGTGTCCGTGGGCGGTGGCATGGCCGTGCAGGGCGCCGTGGCCAAGTTGTGGCTGGAGAAGACCGGCTGCCCCATTTGCGAAGGCTACGGCCTGTCGGAGACCAGCCCCTCGGCCAGCTGCAACCCGACCACCAGCACCGAGTACACCGGTACCATCGGCGTGCCCATCCCCGGCACGTACATGAAGCTGCTGGACGACGAAGGCCGCGAAGTCACCACCCTCGGCCAGCCCGGTGAGATCGCCATCAAGGGCCCGCAGGTCATGGCCGGCTACTGGCAGCGCCCCGACGAAACCGCCAAGGTTATGACCGAGGACGGCTACTTCAAGTCCGGCGACATCGGCGTGATGGACGCACGCGGCTACTTCAAGGTCGTGGACCGCAAGAAGGACATGGTGCTGGTCTCGGGCTTCAACGTGTACCCGAACGAGGTCGAGGACGTGGTGGCACAAATGCCCGGCGTGCTCGAATGCGCGGTGGTGGGCGTACCCGACGAAAAGACTGGCGAGGCCGTGAAGCTTGTCATCGTGAAGAAGGACCCGGCGCTCACCGAAGCCCAGGTCAAGGAGTTCTGCCGCGCCGAACTCACCGGCTACAAGCAGCCCCGCGTGATTGAGTTCCGCACCGAGCTGCCCAAGACGCCCGTGGGCAAGATCCTGCGCCGCGAGCTGCGCGACAAAAAGTAGCCATGGGCAGGGGCGGACGCCCCGCTCATGATCGCAGGCGGCTTCGGCCGCCTTCGTGTTTTTGGAGAACCGTTTTCATGACCACCGCCATCCTCAGTGCCTTGCCTGAAGAGCAGGTTTCGCTGATCCAGCACCTGGCAAACCCCCAGCGCGTAGTGCATGCGGGCCGCGCTTTCTGGTCGGGCGGGCTGCAGGGCCGGCCGGTGGTGCTCGCGCTTTCGGGCATCGGCAAGGTGGCCGCGGCCACCACGGCCACGGCCCTCATCGAGCGCTTTGGCGCCGCGCGCATCGTGTTCACCGGCGTGGCAGGCGGGGTGGGCGGTGGGGTGAATGTGGGCGACGTGGTGGTAGCCCAGGACTACATCCAGCACGACATGGACGCATCGCCCCTTTTCCCGCGCTGGGAGGTGCCAGGCTATGGCCGCAGCCGCCTTGCCTGTGACGGCGCACTGTCTGCTCTGATTTTGGAAGCAGCTAATGCATGTATATCAAGCGCCGGAGGCCAATTTGGCTTGAAATCCAAAGGACTGGATGCGCCAGACGAGGCTGCAGCACCCTGCGTTCACCACGGCCTGATTGCCAGCGGCGACCGGTTCGTGTCCGGCGCAGAAGAAGTGCACCGCCTGCGCAGCACCTTGCGCGAAGCCGGCCACGACATCCTGGCGGTCGAAATGGAAGGCGCCGCCGTCGCCCAGGTCTGCCACGACTACGGCCTGCCCTTTGCCGCAGTGCGCACCATCTCCGACCGCGCCGACGACACCGCACACGTGGACTTCTCCCTGTTCGTGCAGACCGTGGCCAGCCGGTATGCGGAGCACATGGTGCTGGGCTTGCTACGAATGCTATGAAATGTGTAGCTGTCAGCGCTTGATAGATAAGCGCTAGAGGCCAATTTGGCTTGTTTTTGATTGCCTGAGGCAAGTGGCCTCGCCACGAGCCGGCCGACGGGCTACCCCGAAGATCAACGACTCGACCGGAATTGCCTAGGGCCCGGGCAACGCAGCCGACCAAGGCGCGAGATCCGCCGGCAGGCCACTTCGCCCCATGCCACTTCAGCATTTGCGTCGGGACGGTTGACCCAGAGCCTGTGCTCAAAAAGTGCGAGCCCCCCCGCTGACCATCTCTAGAAACCGGCGCGCCCCAATCCCAGCGCCACCGCGGAACCGGCTTTGCCGGGCCGCTGGAGGCGTCCCCCTCAGGGGGAAGGCGCGCAGCGCCACAGGGGGAACCTATTTAAGCCAGCCCCGCTTGCGGAAGTACCACATGGGCCCAAGTGCACTGGCCAGCATGAGCCCGATCACATACGGATAAGCCGCCGGCCCCAGCAGTTCGAGCTCGGGGAACTTCATATTCATGCCGTACACGCTCGCAATCAGCGTGGGCGGCAGCAGCGCCACGCTGGCCACCGAGAAGATCTTGATGATCTTGTTCTGGTTGATGTTGATGAAACCGACCGTGGCGTCCATCAAGAAGTTGATCTTGTCGAACAGGAACGCCGTGTGGTTGTCCAGCGACTCGATGTCGCGCAGGATCTGGCGGGCTTCCTCGAACTGGTCGGAGTTGAGCATCTTGCTGCGCATCATGAAGCTCACCGCGCGGCGGGTGTCCATCACATTGCGGCGGATGCGCCCGTTCAAGTCTTCCTGGCGCGCGATGGCGCCCAGCACCTCGCCGGCCAGGGCGTCGGTCACGTCGCCGGCCAGCACCTGCTTGCTCACCTTTTCGAGCTCGTCATAGATGTTCTCGAGCGTGTCGGCCGAGTACTCGGCGTCGGCGTCGAACAGCTTGAGCAGCACTTCCTTCGCATCTTCGATCAGCCCCGGCGCGCGGCGCGCGCGCATGCGCAAGAGGCGGAACACCGGCACGTCTTCGTCGTGGATGGAAAACAGCACGCCACGGCTCTTGAGGTTGGCGTTGTGCTGGTTCAGGATGAAGGCCACGCGCACCGAGCGGGGGTCTTCATCGTCGTCGATCAAGAAGTCGCTGCGGATGTGCAGCTCGCCATTGTCTTCCTCGTAGAAGCGGGCGGATTCCTCGATGTCCTCGTCCATCGCATCCTCGGGGATGGACAGGCCGTAGTGCTGCTTGATCCAGCGTTTTTCTTCGAGGGTGGGGGCTTCCAGGTCCACCCA
>SDXZ01000276.1 GCA_004210805.1 Acidovorax sp. | reverse complement strand
GGCGTGGGGGACAAAGGGAGAATCTAGTTAATGACTGACCGGTTAGTAATGTAGCAAGCACCTGCCAGAGCGTCAAGGCAACATGGCAGGCGTTGCTGGCGCGCGATGGGATCTGCTGATCGCCAGCAGCGCGTATTGCCGCCACCCATAATCTTGTTAGACCCAAGGAGCCATCCATGACTGTGCGAACCATCACCCTCGGAGGCGGCTGCTTCTGGTGTACCGAAGCCGTGTTCGACCGCGTGCGCGGCGTCACCGACGTCGAAAGCGGCTACACCAACGGCCACACGCTGAACCCCAGCTACGAGCAAATCTGCCAAGGCGACACCGGCCATGCCGAGGTGGTGCGCCTGAAGTTCGATGCCGACGAGATCAGCCTGGAAGAGATCCTGGAGATCTTCTTTCACACGCATGACCCGACCACGCTGAACCGCCAGGGCAACGACGTGGGCACCCAGTACCGCAGCGGCATCTATTACGAGACGCCTGAGGACGCCGAGATCGCCCACAACATGATCCGCCAGATGTCGCAGGACAAACTGTTTGGCGCGCCCATCACCACCGAGGTGAAGCCGCTGGAGAACTACAGCACGGCCGAGGCCTACCACCAGGACTACTTTGCGAAGAACCCGAACGGTGGGTACTGCGCGTTTGTGGTGGGGCCCAAGGTGGAGAAGTTTCGCAAGACGTTTGCGCGGTACGTCAAGGCCGCCTGACGGAGGAGCGCTCACGGGGCATCGCACGTTAGCGCGCTGACCCCGGCGCTCGGGCGGCCACCCGCACGCGCACCATGCCGCCCAGCAGCCCGCTCAACATCCGCTGCCGCCAGGTGCTGGGCCGGTGGGCCAGCAAGGTGCTGCGGATCACCTCGGGTGTGATGAATTCGGCCGGCTCAAAGCCGTGGCGCGCCAGCAGGGCCTGCAGTTCGGTGTCGGTCAGAAAACACCGCCACGGCTCCCCCATGCGGCCAAAGCGCCGCGCCATCAGGGCCAGCGCGAGCTTGCGGCTCCATTGCAGCGGCCCCGGGCGGCGCACATAGTCAAACACCAACACGCTGCCGGGCGCTGCCCCGGCGCCAATGCGCGCAAGCGTGGCCTCCACGGCCGATGGGGCCAGGTACATCGTCACGCCCAGCCAGGCGAACACCGTGCGCTGGCGCGCGTCCAGTCCGTGGGCGACCAGTTGCTCCATGAAGTCCTGGCGCTCGAAATCGACCGGCACATAGGCGCCACCCGCGGGCATGTGCAGGCCTGCCGACGCTGCCAGGGCGCGTTTCCACTCCTGTGTTGCCGGGTGGTCGACCTCGAACACACGCCCCAGGCCGGCCGGCCACGCATTGCGCAGGGCAAAGGTATCCAGGCCCGCACCCAGCAAAACATATTGGGTGGCTCCGTGGGCTGCGGCGTCGCGCAGCGTGTCTTCGGCAATGCGGCTGCGCACGGCGAGGGCGCCGCGCATGGCCTGCGAAAGGCTGCCCGCGTCCCGTGCACGGCTTTGCGGGCCGTCGCCTTCCAGCGCCTCGCGCACCTGCGCGGCGTGCGCCGGGCCCAGGATGTCGAGCGCCAGCGGGTCGGCAAAGACCTCGCCGCCCTCGATCAACTGGTGCCGGGCGCGCGCAACGCCGCAGAGCAGTGCGGTATGGCTGGGCCGGCCCGATGCAAGCAACGGCGGCTGCGGCGGTGAAGGGCTGCCGGGTGGGGCAGGGAAGGCGGAGCGGGTCGTGGAGGTCATGGTGCCGGCGATTTTGAAACGCCTCCGCCGCCGCGTATTGAATGTTTCCGCCAACCGCACGGCAGGAGCCTGGCTTTCTGCCCGCTGGGCGGACTGTTTACGATGCGCCCCTGTGCGAATACGGTTTCAGCTCCCTTTTGCTTCCATCGCCCTGCCACCGGTGCCGCTGGCGGGCAGCATCCGGGCGTACATCACCAAAGACACCACGCGGGGTTCAAACGCCAGGGCAGAGGGCCCGCAGATCAACCGCTACCCGGCATCGGTGTACTGCGGCATCGCCTGGTATCTGGAAGGGACGTCTGAGCAACTGGGCGCTGACCTCGAGCCGGTGCGCACGTTGCCCGCCACCTTGCTGCTGGGCCCGCAGACACGGCCGCTGGCCACCCGCAATTCTGGGCCGGTGCGCACCTTCGGGGTGATCTTTCATCCACACGCCTTCCACCGGCTCACGGGCCTGGACATCAGCACCCTGGTGGATGGCCTGCTGCCCGCGCACGGCGTGTTGCCGCCCGCCTGGGTCACGCTCTGCGAAGCGGTGCGGCATGCCCCGAGCGATGGCGAGCGTATGGTGCTGGTGGAAGACTTTGTCGCCAGCCACGCACCCCAGCGCTTCGGTGCTGCAAACCCTGGGGCGGGCGCGGGCGCCGTCCGCTGGATGCGCGAGCTGCAAGCGCATGCCGCCAGCACCGGCCTGGGCAGCAGCCTGCGCAGCCTGGAGCGCCATGTGCGCGCCTGGGCCGGCCAGCCGCTGCGGCGCCTGGGCTGGCTGTCCCGGGCGGAGGCCACGCTCACGCAGGCCCGGGTGCACAGCGAAGCCTCGGGCCAGGCGCCACGCTGGCACGACGTGGCGCTGGGCGCGGGCTATGCCGACCAAGCCCACCTGTGCCGCGAGACCCAGCGCGTGACCGGCCAAAGCCCCGCCGAGCTGGCCCGGCGCGTGGAGGGCGAGGACGAGAGCTACTGGTTTTACCGGCTTTGGTCGTAAGCCTCGGTTGCGCAACAGCGCGTTGGCCCCTTGGCCCTTCCACCCGGAGGAGATTGCCGCCGAAGAGCGCGCTGATATCGGCATAATGCAATCCGATTGCGTTAGGACGCCACCACCAACCGGCTGCCGCCATCGCCCCGACACATGCCCACCCCACACCACGTGACCACACCAGCACCCGCAGCCGCCGGCTGGACCTTGCCCCCAGGCATGCGCGCCACGCGCGCCACCCGTGCCCTGGCCGCGCTGTATGCCGCCCGGCCAGAGGCAGCCCTCTCCGAGTCCGAAGTGGAAACCGCCCTGGCCGCCGCGGGCGCCCAGGTCAACAAGGTCACCGTCTACCGCATGCTCGACCGCTTTGCCGCCGCCGGTCTGCTGCACAAGCAGGTCGACGCCGCCCGTGTCACGCGTTTTGCGCTGGCGCCGGCTGCGGGCGACGGCGCGGCACCCCGGTTTGAATGCGACGACTGCCACCGCCAGTTCCGCCTGTCGCAAGGCTCGGCCAAGGTGCAGACCGCCCTCAAGCAGGTGCTGCAGGCGTTGGCCACGGCCGGGCATGAAAGCCTGGCGGTCGACATTGCCGTGCGCGGCCGCTGCGCGGGCTGCGCGCACCCTGGGCAAGGGGCGCCAGCGTGATCCGCACCCGGGGCCTGGCTTACCAATATGCCGGCAGCGACACACCGCTGCGTTTTCCCGACGTGGACCTGCGCCAGGGTGGCACGCTGCTGCTGCGCGGCCGCTCGGGCACGGGCAAGTCGACCTGGCTGTCGCTGATTGCCGGGCTGCGGGGTGCGGGCGGGGGCGATCTGTTTGTGGCCGGCATCCAGCTGGGCACGCAGCGCGGGGCCGAGCTGGACGCCTGGCGCTCACGCAGCATCGGGTTTTTGCCGCAGAAGCTGCACCTGTCCGGCGCGCTCACGGTGGCGGACAACCTGGGGCTGGTCTACTTTGCGGCCGGCTTGCCGCGCGACGATGGCGCGATTGACCGTGCGCTTGTGCAACTGGGCGTGGCCGAGTTGGCCGCACGCAAGCCGCACCAGATCTCTGGCGGGCAGGCCCAGCGCGTGGCGCTGGCCCGGGCCGTGCTGCTGGCGCCCGAGCTGCTGCTGGCCGACGAGCCCACCGCCAGCCTGGACGACGAAGCCGCCGCCGACGCGCTGGCCCTGCTGCGGCAAAGCGCTGCCGCCTGCGGCGCGAGCCTGGTCATCGCCACCCACGACCAGCGCGTGGTGTCGGCTTTGGCTGGTGCGCAGCAGCTCAATTTGAATGAAATAGCGCCCCAGCGCTTGATGGGCGGGCGGTAGTAGCTATGAAAAACATAGTAAAACTGGCCCGCCTGTCCTGGCGCTACCTGTGGTCGCGCCCGCTGGCCGCGGTGCTGAATCTGCTGGTGCTCACGCTGGGCCTGGCGGCCATCACGCTGGTGCTGCTGGTGGCCACGCAGCTCGACAAAGCGTTCGAGCGTGACCTCGAGGGCATCGATCTGGTGGTGGGCGCCAAGGGCAGCCCGCTGCAGCTCATCCTGGCGGGCGTCTTCCA
>SDXZ01000073.1 GCA_004210805.1 Acidovorax sp. | reverse complement strand
TCGGGCTCCAGGCTGCCGGTCAAGCGGCCGTTGGTTTCAAAGCGGGGCGTGTTGGGCAGCACCAGCCCGGTCAGGTCGTACAGGTCGGCCATGCTGGCGCCCTTGAGCAGGACCTGAAAGTCCAGGCCCGACAGCGCCCCAGGGTTGGCCAGAATGCCTTCTGCCGACAGCGCCACGCTGCCCGCGGTGGCATCGATCTGCAGCGGGTAGTTGACCACCTTGTTGCGCAGGCTGATGACCTGGCCTGCGCGCCCTTCGCCCTTGATCTGCGCCTTGGCAAAGCGCCCCTCAAGCTCAAAGCGCAGGCCATACGGCACGGGGCCGGCAGCGGTCGTGGTGGGGTTGTCGGGGTTGGCGGCCGCCTCTGGTGCCGACGCCCCGCTTGACGCGGGCGAGGTAGCCGCGGCGGCGTTGGCCGACGAAACACGCGCCGCTGAAGCCTTGGGCAAAGGTGCCGACGCAGCCGCCGCAGCGACCTTGGCCGCCGATTTGCCTGGCGCCACTGGTTCGGTCGTGTTGATGCGCGCCTGCACATCCAGATCCTTCATGGCATCGGCATAGGCCAGCACGCCCTCGTTCACCACCAGCTGGTCCACGTCAAAACGCCAGTTGCTCTTGGGCCCATCCTTGCGCTCAAACGTCCAGTTCTTGGTGCCGTCGCTGGTCCGTGCCAAAGCCACCTGCGGGCCTGTCAGCGCGACCGTGTCGATGGAAAGGGACTGCCCCAGCAGTGGCAGCAGCTGCACTGTGGCGGTGGCGCTGCCAATGCGGGCCATGGTGGTGGCGTCCAGCACATCGACCGTGTCTTTAGACGGCGTTTTGCTGTCGGCGCGCCTGAAAGGGGGCATAAAACCCTCGGGGTTGCCCATCACCATGCGGTCGGCCTTCACCACCACCCCCGGAATCCACCGCTGCCAGCCGGCATCCACGGGCTGGGGCCAACTCCACTCGGCAGAAAGATCGCCCTCAATGGCAAAGTGGCGGCCCGTTGCTTCGCTGACCTTGTCGTTGACCCAGGGCTTGGCGCGGTTCCAGTCGATCCCCGCCACCAGGACCATCAGCAGCACCAGCACGCCCACGACCACCCCCAGGGCCCACAGCATCCCTATCGCCACCCGCCGCCCGATGCCACGACGCGGCCGCGGGTCGCTGGGCGGCACCGTAGGGCGGGTCATATCGGCGGAGGACGTGGCAGGTGTATTTGGCATGAAGGCTGATGCAGAAAACGATAGGGCTGCGCCTCCTTGGCGCATTGCCAGGGGTGCGCGTTTTGGCAGGCAGGGGCCTGCACGGCCACGGGGCTTACTGCGTTCATGCTAGCCCGCATCCAGCCGTGCCGCAGCAGCGCTGGCGCAACTGCCGCCCTTGTCCTACAGGGCAAAACCGGCGCGTGTTTTGATCGCGGATGCCCGTTCACAAACCTGTCTTGACAACGCGCTATGGCGGCACGGGTCCTTAAAATGCCCGCCATGCACAACTCCCGGCACCCCTACGCTCCGCCCACTCGCGATGGCGTAGGGGCCAGTTGTGTGGTGCTGCCGGGGCAGGGGGCGGGCAGCATGCTGGACTTTCTCGCGCAGCGGCTTTCGGTCGTCACCCGGGGCGAATGGCTGCGGCGCATGCTAGCGGGTGACGTAGTGGATGAGCGCGGCGCTCCCGTAGCGCCCGACCGCGCTTTTGAAGGCGGCCTGCGGGTGTATTACTACCGCAGCCTGCCTGCTGAGCCGGCGCTGCCTTTCACCCACACCGTGCTTTACCAGGACGAGCATTTGGTGGTGGCCGACAAACCTCACTTCATGCCCGTGACGCCGTCTGGCCGCTACCTGCACAACACGCTGCTGGTGCGGCTCAAGCGCGAACTAGGGCTGCCAGAGCTTTCGCCCCTGCACCGCATCGACCGCGACACGGCAGGGCTGGTGCTGCTGTCGGCACAGCAAAACACGCGCGGTGCCTACCAGGCCTTGTTTCGCGACCGGCAGATCACCAAGCACTACAACGCGATCGCGCCCTGGCGCGCAGACCTCGCACTTCCGCTGGAGCACACCAGCCGGCTGGAGGAGAGCCCGCAGTTCTTTCGCATGCACGAGGTGCCTGGCGAGCCCAACAGCCGCACCCGCATCGAGGTGCTAGAGGTCGCGCCGTCGGGTGAGTGGGCGCGCTACCGCCTCTCGCCCATCACCGGCAAACGGCACCAGTTGCGCGTGCACATGGCTGCCCTGGGGTTGCCGCTGCGCAACGACCCGTTCTACCCGGTCATTAACGACCCGCCCGAGGGGGACTATTCGCGGCCGCTGCAACTGCTGGCGCGGTCGCTTGAATTCACAGACCCGCTCTCGGGCGCGCAGCGCGTTTTCGAGAGCAGGCAGCGGTTGAGCCTGCCTTGACGAAACCGTCTTCCCACTAGCCTGCGGCCTGGATCGTGCGTCCCTGTCGATGAGGCTTAAAAAACGATTTCCCGCCGATCGGGTTTACGTGTGCCCAGGGATCAAGTAAGTTGGGTGCCGAGCCGGGCACAGGCTCGCAGATCAAAAACGGGGGGAACACCATGACGAACGCTACCGCCACGCAACGCTCCGTGGCTTTTAAGCTCTCTCTCACCGCACTGCTCAGCCTGCTGGTGGTCCTGCTCGTCACCATGGGCATTGTCAGCGTGCTGCTATGGCAGGACTTTGGCCGCCTGGTGCGGCACGAGTCGGCGCAGAAGGCGGCGCAGGTGCGCACGCTGGTGCAGACCTTTGACGAGACCGCGCAAGAGCAGGCGCGCCGCGACTTTGCGCTGTTCAAGGCCAACTTCCCTGGCAAATTCGAAGTGACCGAGACGCCCGGGCCCGACGGCAAACCCGAAGCAGCGATGTCGTTCGACGGGGCTTCCGTCAATGGGGTCTTCGATGTGGTGGACCGTTTTTCCAAAGACAGCCAGGGCGCCGTCGCCACCCTGTTTGCGCGTGTGGGCGATGACTATGTGCGCGTGACCACCTCGCTCAAAAAGCAGGATGGAGAGCGCGCCTACAAGACGGTCCTGGACCGCAAGCACCCTGCGTATGCGCTGATGGCAGAAGGCAAGACCTTTATTGGCCGCGCCAATCTGTTCGGCCGTGAATACATGACGGTGTACGAGCCCATCCGCGAAGGCAACCGCACCATAGGCATTTTGTTCATTGGCTCTGACATCGCCTCCATCCTGTCCAAGCTCGACGCTGTAATGGCCGGGCAAAAGCTGTTTGCCACAGGGGCGGTATACGCCGTCAACGTTTCCAGCGGGCCGGCGCGGGGTAGCGTCATCGGGCTCCCACGCGCTGCGGGTGCCGCAGCCCCCAAGGTCGATGAAACCGTTGAGGACGCCAAGGCCTGGATGGCGGGGCTGGCGGCCATCGAACAAACAGGCGAGACGGAAACCCGCTGGTCGCCGCGCAGCGCGAGCTCGGGGGATGGCGGCGCGGTCAAGCGCCACCTGACGGTGGAACGGTACAAGCCCTGGAACTGGGCCATCGTGGCCGAGGCACCGCTGTCTGAAATGATGAGCGAGGCCAGGGGCGTGCTCGTCTGGCTGTGGCTGGGGGTGCTGGCGGCGCTGGCGTTGCTGACGGCGGTGCTGGTGTTCGTCACGCGCCGCCTGGTGGGCGCGCCCGTGCAGCAGCTGAGCGCGGCGCTGGGACATCTCACGCAGGGCGACCTTACCCATCCACTCACCATTCGCTCGGGTGACGAGATCGGTGTGCTGGCGCAGGGCATGGAGGGTTTTCGCGTGCGCCTGCTGGAGAGCCTGGGCACGGTGCATACCAGCGCGGGCAGCGTGGCGACGGCCAGTGCAGAAATCGCGCAGGGCAACCAGGACCTCTCGGGCCGCACCGAGAGCCAGGCCAGTTCGCTGGAGGAAACCGCGGCCAGCATGGAGCAACTGGGCGCCACCATCCGCCACAACGCCGACAACGCCAACCAGGCCAACCAGTTGGCCGTGGGGGCAAGCCAAGTGGCCACGCGCGGCGGCGAAGTGGTGTCGCAGGTGGTGTCCACCATGCAGAACATCCAGGCCAGCAGCAGCAAGATCAGCGACATCATTGGCGTGATCGATGGCATCGCCTTCCAGACCAACATCCTCGCGCTGAACGCGGCCGTCGAGGCTGCGCGCGCCGGCGAGCAAGGCCGCGGGTTTGCCGTGGTGGCGGCGGAGGTGCGCAACCTGGCCCAGCGCACGGCTGCAGAGGCCAAGGCCATCAAGGAGCTGATTGGCGCGAGCGGTGCGATGGTGCAAAAGGGCTCGGCGCTGGCCGATCAGGCGGGTGCCACGATGCAGGAAGTGGTGGGCTCCATTCAGCGTGTGGCCGGCATGGTGGCCGAGATCAGCGCGGCCAGCCGCGAGCAGACGAGTGGGGTGGGGCAGGTGAGCGAGGCCATCACCCAGCTCGATCGCACGACCCAGCAGAACGCCGCCATGGTCGAGGAAATGTCCGCGGCCGCAGGCAACCTGCGGGTGCAGGCGGAGCAGATGGTGGAGGCAATTGCCCGGTTCAACCTGGGCCACCCGGGTGCTGGCGGCGCGCTGCCGTCGCCATCGCCAACCCGCGCATTGGCGCGCTGAGCCGCCCACCGGGGGACTGCGCGACAACCTCCTCATGGGAGTGCAGAGTTCCACCCGCCGGAAGCCCGCAAGATGCTGCCTATAATCGCAGCCTTCGCGGGTGTAGTTCAATGGTAGAACGGCAGCTTCCCAAGCTTCATACGAGGGTTCGATTCCCTTCACCCGCTCCAAATGCAAGACCGGCCCCGCCGCACAGTGGGGCCGGTTTGTTTATGGGCTCCTGCTGCGGGCACGGCGGCGATTTGCCGCCGGGTTGCCTTGTGCTTCTAGCCGGCCTCCACGTGCCGAGGCACCCAAGCACCCTTCAGTCACCGGTGCCCCGGCCAGAATGCCAGCGGGTGAATGCCCAGGGTGGCAAGCACACAAACCGCATATTCATAGCCGATCTTGTTGGTTGGGCAGATTCAACATGGGACCTAAATTCCTTTCACCTGCTGCACGCTGCAGGCCCTTCACAGACACGGAAAGGACGCCCATGACCACGCCATTGAACCCCTTCACACCATCCACCTGGCGCGCCTGGCTTCGCACTTGCGCGGCGGCCGGGATGGTGTTGGTTGGCGGCTCGGTACTGGCCGCGACGCCTATTCCTGCAGGGCCCCTGGTCACGACCGAGTGGCTGGCGCAGAACCTGGACAACCCGCAGGTGCGCATCGTCGAGGTGAGCGTCAACCCGGGCCTGTACGAGCGGGGCCACGTGCCCGGTGCCGTCAACTTCTCGTGGCACCAGGACCTGAACGACCGCGTGCGCCGCGACATCGTGGGCAAGGAAGGCTTTGAAGCCTTGTTGTCCAAGGCTGGCGTGTTGCCCGACACCACCGTGGTGCTCTACGGCGACACCAACAATTGGTTTGCGGCCTGGGGCGCCTGGGTGTTCGACATCTACGGCGTGAAGAACGTCAAGCTGCTCGACGGGGGCCGCAAGAAGTGGGAGGCCGAGAACCAGCCGCTCAACAACCGCGTGCCCGAGTTTGCCGCTACCACGTACAAGGTCGGCCCGGTCAACAACCAGCTGCGCGCTCGCCTGTCGGACGCGCTGGCCGCGGCCGAGGGCAAGAGCAATGCCAAGCTGGTGGACATCCGCTCGGCCGATGAATACAGCGGCAAGATCTTTGCGCCTGCCGGCGTGCCCGAACTCAGCATCCGCGCCGGCCACATCCCCGGCGCGGCCAACGTGCCCTGGGGCCAGGCCGTGAAGGATGACGGCACCTTCAAGTCGACCGACGACCTCAGGAAGCTCTACGCCAACGCCGGCGTGGATGGCAGCCGTCCCATCATCACGTATTGCCGCATCGGCGAGCGCTCCAGCCACACCTGGTTCGCCCTGTCCAAGATCCTGGGCTACAACGTGAAGAACTACGACGGCTCGTGGACCGAATACGGCAACTCGGTGGGCGTACCCATCACGAACCCGGCGGGCACCATCTGGGCCGCCAAGTGAGGTTGGGGCGCGGCCACATCCAGCCCGACCGGTCGAGCGCTTGAGCGCGATCGACACGCGCGGCAGGCTGCCAGCGCCCACGGATTTTTGGTAGAGGGTCTCCTTTACAGCCCGCTTCGTGCGGGCTTTTTTGGCCGCTCCGGGTTGTCACGCGCGCGGTGCACAGGTCATCGATCTATGAGCTTTCCACTTCGCACCTCGCTTCCTTCCATCATTGCGCTGGCGCTGCTGGCTGCCCTGGTGGCCGGTGCCCAGTGGCTGCAGGGCCAGGCCGGTGGGCGCACTCTGGTGTTTGCGCTGGCCTGCGGCGCGGTGCTGGGCATCGTGCTGCAGCGCTCGCGCTTTTGTTTTTACTGCCACGCCCGCGACTGGTTCGAAGACCGCAACCCGCGCGGGCTGCTGGCCATCGTGCTGGCGCTGGCCGTGGGCGTGGTGGGCTACACCGTGGTGCTGGGCAGCTGGCTGCCGGTGCCGCAGCCCGGCAGGTTGCCGCCCGACATGCACATCGGCCCGGTGACCTGGGTGCTGGTGGTGGCGGGGCTGTCGTTTGGGGCCGGCATGGTGGTTTCGGGCTCGTGCATCAGCGCGCATTGGTACCGGCTGGCCGAGGGTTCGGTGGTGTCGCCGTTCGCGCTGGTGGGCTCGGCACTGGGTTTTGTCCTGGGGTTCAAGACCTGGAACACCCTGTACAGCGGGAGCGTGGCCGATGCGCCTGTGGTCTGGCTGCCCGCGCATCTGGGGTATGGCGGCGCTCTGCTGGTGCAACTGGGCGTGCTCGCGTTGGTGGCAGCGTGGTTGTGGCGCGGGTTTGCACAAGAGGCCAGCACCTCGCGCAGCAGCGCCGTGCCCCCGCTGCGCGCGGTGTGGCAGAGCCTGTGGACCGGGCGCTGGCCCTACTGGGTGGGCGGCCTGGCGGTCGGGCTGATCGGCGCGTTGGCCATCGTGCGCATGCGGCCCCTTGGCGTCACAGCCACACTGGGTGGCGCGGCCCGCCAATGGGCGCAAGGACAAGGATGGATACCGGAGCGGCTCGACGGGCTGGACGGCTTTGCCGGTTGCGCCACGCTGCCGCCGTCGACCTGGCTCACGCCCAATGCGCTGTTGTTGGCGGGGCTGGTGGCAGGGGCCTTCGTCGCGGCGCTGGCTAGCCGCCAGTTCACGCCACGCTGGCCGACCTGGCGCGATGCAGCTCGCGGCCTGTCGGGCGGCGTGCTGCTGGGGTGGGGTGCGATGACGGGCCTGGGTTGCACCATCGGCACCTTGTTGTCCGGGGGAATGGCGGGGGCGCTGTCGGGCTGGGTGTTTGGCGCAGCGGTGTTTTTTGCGGTGTGGCTGGGGCTGTGGGGCAAGCGCCTGGCCCGGCCGCGCGGGGCGGACGCCTGATAGCGGGCGGCTGGAACGCGCCACTCATTCCTGCCCACTGTGTCGACGTCAGTCGCCTTGCCAAACAACTCTCCCAGCTGGTTTTGGCGGTGGATGAAGATTGTGTGACAAGCCCCGTTCTCCTGCGCGATCACGGTGTTGGCTGACGCGGCCGCGCCGCCGCGTGCGGCACGATGCAGCCTCAGCCCCGCATGAGGGCAGCTCAATGAGGCAGGAATGGCATCAAAGGACACCGACACCCAGGACTCCCGCACCGGCAAGGGGAGCGACAAGCAAACCCCCAAGGACGCGAACGACGCCAAGGATGCCAAGGCCCAGCGCGAGCTGGGCATCCTCGGACCGCATGGCGACATGGAACTGGCCTCCGTCACCATCAACGGCTACAGCCTGGAGCTGCGCGACCGCGAAGGCGACGGCTTTGTCGGCGATGTCGCCAGCGGCACCGCGTTTCGCTACATGCTTGACGCATGGCGCAAGCTCTTCACCACCATGGTGGGCAAGGACCCGTTTGGCAGCAAGGCCACACGGGATTTCAGCAAAAAGCAGCTGGACGCAGCGGCCGACAAGAACCCCGATGCGGCCCACGCGTTGGAGCAAGCATCGGAAGACTATGCGCTGCAATTGGCAGACGTGGTCCAGCGCTTTTTGGAGGAACCTACGTGGCGGGGCGTGGAGCGTGTGATCCTGGGCGGCGGGTTTCACCAGAGCGAGTTCGGCAGCCGTGCCATCGACCGTGTGCGCGAGCTTCTGAAGGCTGCGAAGGTGTCGGCCGAGCTGCGCACGCTGCACCACCATGCCGACGACGGCGGGCTGATCGGCTGGGTGCACCTGGCCCCGCCCGCGCTGCTGCAAAGCTATGACGCGATTTTGGCGGTGGACATCGGCGGCACCAATGTGCGCTGCGGTATCGTGCAAACCCATTTGCACCGCGCGCCCGACATGTCACTGGCCGAGGTGGTGCGCCGCGAGAAGTGGACCCACAAGGACGACGGCCCCCGGCGCGACGAACTGGTTGAAGGCATTGCCGGCCGACTCGAAGACCTGATCGCCCACGCCGAGAAAAAGAAGATTGCGTTGGCGCCCTTTATCGGCGTCGCCTGCCCGGGGCTGATCGTGGAGGATGGCTCCATCGTGGGCGGCACCCAGAACCTGCCGGGCAACTGGGAGAGCGCGCGTTTTCACCTGCCGCGCCACCTTTGCGAACGGCTGCCCACCATCGGCGGCGGCCGCACCCAGGTGTGCCTGCACAACGATGCGGTGGTGCAGGGCCTGTCGGAGCTGCCCTTCACGCAGGACGTGAAGCGCTGGGCCGTGCTGACGGTGGGCACGGGGCTGGGGAACGCAAGCTACACCAACCGCACAGCACCGAATTTGAAGTGAAATTGGGCTCTAGCGCTTGATATATAAGCACTAGTAGCTATAAAAATAGTAGCAAACGGTGGTGGTGGTGGTGGCGGTTGCGGTGCTTGGAGTGCCGCTCCCTCCACCCCGCCACCGGCCACCCCTCAGTTCTGGATATCCCCCAGGCAGAGGTACTTGATCTCCACGTAGTCGTCCATGCCGTAGTGCGAGCCCTCGCGGCCCAGGCCGGACTGCTTGACGCCGCCAAAGGGCACATGCTCGGTAGCCAGGATGCCCACGTTGGCGCCGACCATGCCGTACTCCAGCGCCTCGGTCACGCGGAAGATGCGGCCCACGTCGCGGCTGTAGAAATAGCTGGCCAGGCCAAACTCGGTGTTGTTGGCGGCGTCGATGGCTTCCTGCTCGGTCTTGAACTTGAACACAGGGGCAAACGGGCCAAAGGTTTCCTCGCGGGCGCACAGCATGTCGGCCGTGGCGTTGGCCACCACCGTGGGCTCGAAGAACTGGCCCGAGCCCAGGCTTTGCAGGCGTTTGCCACCGGCCACCACCTGGCCGCCTTTGGCAATGGCGTCATCCACATGGCGCTGCACCTTGGTCAGCGCGGCTTCTTCAATCAGCGGGCCCTGGTTCACGCCCGCTTCAAAGCCGTTTCCGACCTTGGCGGTCTTCACCTTGGCGGCGAACTTGCTCACGAACTCGTCGTACACGCCTTCCTGCACATAAAAGCGGTTGGTGCACACGCAGGTCTGGCCGGCGTTGCGGTACTTGCTGGCAAAGGCGCCTTCCACGGCGCTGTCGATGTCGGCATCATCGAACACGATGAAGGGCGCATTGCCGCCCAGCTCCAGCGACATCTTTTTGACCGTGGGCGCCGACTGCGCCATCAGGATGCGGCCCACTTCGGTGGAGCCCGTGAAGCTGATGTGGCGCACCACATCGCTGGCGCACAGCACCTTGCCGATGGCAATGGAGTTGTCGCTGTCGGCGGGCAGGATGTTGAACACGCCCGCCGGAATGCCCGCACGGAGGGCCAACTCGGCGGCGGCCAGGGCCGTGAGCGGGGTCAGCTCGGCGGGTTTGATGACCACGGGGCAGCCTGCCGCCAGCGCAGGCGCGACCTTGCGGGTGATCATGGCCAGCGGGAAGTTCCACGGCGTGATGGCCGCGCACACGCCGATGGGCTGCTTCAAGACCAGCAGGCGGCGGCTGTTGTCAAACTGCGGCAGGGTTTCGCCGTTGATGCGCTTGGCCTCTTCGGCAAACCATTCCACAAAACTCGCGCCGTAGGCCACTTCACCCTTGGCTTCGGCCAGCGGCTTGCCCTGCTCGGCGGTCATGATGAGGCCCAGGTCGTCCTGGTTGGCCATCAGCAGGTCGAACCATTTGCGCAGGATGATGCTGCGCTCCTTGGCGGTCTTGGTTTTCCACGGGCCCCAGGCCGCGTTGGCGGCGGCAATCGCTGCTTCGGCATCGGCCGGGCCCAGGTTGGCCACGTCGGCCAGCTTGAGGCCCGTGGCGGGGTCGTTCACATCAAAGCGGCTGCTGCCTGCCACCCACTGGCCGTTGATGAGACCGTCGGTCTTGAGCAGGGTGGGGTCGTTAAGCAAGGCGAGGGGAGAGGTCTTCATGTCCATGGGATGCGTCTGGTTGAAGCAAAAGATGCGTGGGGAGTTGAGGAAAAAGGCTAGCACGCGTTGCCGCCGAGCTTGTCACCAATGTGGCACTGGCGGCGTGGTTTTAGGTTGGTTCTCGAGAATTCGGCGCGTTTGCCCGCAGCGTATGCAACTGGCGCGGCGCAAGCGAGGGCAGCCGCGCAAGGGCCGCCCCGCCGCGCTGGCTGGGTCCCCCTGCCCGCATTGCGCAGCAATGCGAGAGCGGGGGGAAGGCGCGCAGCGACTCAGGGGGGTGTTCCATCAGCCCCGGCGCCCGCGCAGCCACTCCAGCGCCAGCAGCAGGCTGGTGGTGAAGAGGATGAGCAGCGTCGCCACGGCGGCAATGGTGGGCGAGATGTTTTCGCGGATGCCGTTGAACATCTGGCGCGGCAGCGTGGACTGGTCGGCCCCCGCCAGGAAGAGCGTGACCACGACCTCGTCGAACGACGTGGCAAACGCAAATAGCGCTCCCGAGATCACGCCCGGCGCGATCACCGGCAGCGTGACGCGAAAGAAAGTATTGAAGGGCGTCTCGCCCAGGCTCAGCGACGCGCGCACCAGGTTGTGGTTGAAGCCTGCCAATGTAGCCAGCACGGTAGTCAGCACAAAGGGTGCGCCCAGCGCAGCGTGCACCATGATGAGCCCGAAGTAGCTGTCCGCCAGGCCCAGCGGCGCGAAGTACAAGTACGTTGCCACGCCGACCACGATGATGGGCACGACCATGGGTGCGATCAGCACGCTCATGAGCAAACCCTTGAACGGGAAGTCCGCCCGCGACAAACCCACCGCTGCCAGCGTGCCCAGGGCGGTGGCGACCAGTGTGGCCGCAGGCGCCACGATAAAGCTGTTGCGCGTGGCGCGGGCCCACTCGGCCGACTCGAACAGGTTGCGGTACCACTTGAGCGACCAGCCCGGGATGGGGTAGGCCAAGAACGAGCTTTCGGAGAACGACAGCGGAACCATCACTAGGATGGGGGCCAGCAAAAACACCAGCACAGCCACGCACAGGGCGCGCACCGCCCACCAGCCGAGCTTGTCGGCCAAGGTGGCGTACAGGGGGAATTGGGGCAGAAGATGGCGCATGGTGAGTGTCTTTTAGAAGTGATCAGCCCAGACTGAGTTCTGTCTTGCCAATGCGTCGATACACGCCGTAGAGCACCAGCGTGGCGGCCAGCAGCAGGGCGCCCAGCGCACAGGCCATGCCCCAGTTCACTTCCACATTGGTGTAGCGGGCGATGTAGTAGCTCAGCATCTGGTCATCCGCACCACCCAGCAGCGCAGGGGTCACGTAATAGCCAATGGCGAGGATGAACACCAGCAGCGCCCCAGCGCCCACACCCGGGTAGGTCTGAGGCACATAGACCCGAAAGAACGCGGCGATGGGCGAGCTGCCCAGCGACACCGCTGCGCGCAGGTAGGTTGGCGGCACGCTTTTCATCACGCTGTACAGCGGCAGCACCATGAACGGCAGCAGGATGTGCACCATGGCAATCACCACGCCTGTGCGGTTGAACAGCAACGCCAGGGGTTGCTCGATCAAACCCATGCCGATGAGGCCCCGGTTGACCAGACCCTCGGACTGCAGCAGCACAATCCATGCGGCCACCCGCACCAGGATGGACGTCCAGAACGGCACCAGCACCAGGATCATCAGCACATTGGCCTGGCGCGCGGGCAGCGAGGCCAGCCACCAGGCCAGCGGGTAGCCCAGCAGCAGGCAGAGCAGCGTGACCACAAAGCTGATGTGAAAGGTGCGCAGCAGGATGCCGCCAAACGCGCGCTGCTCCTCGGGCATGCGCTCGACCTGGCCCAGCGCATCGCGCTGCAGGTCTACCGATGCCAGCAAGTAGTCGGGCGTCCGGCGTGCGCCATTCTTGGCAATGGCACGCCAAAATGGCGCTTCGCCCCAGCGCGCATCCTTGTCGATCAGCTGGTCGCGGATGGATTCGGGTGTGCCCTGCACGGGCAGGGCGCGGAAGGCACCCATCACCATCGAGCGCGCACCGGGCACCTCGGAGTTCAGCCTGCGCGCCAGCGCGCCAGCGTCCGAGCTGTCGGGCAGGCGCGCCAGGTCCTTCATCAGCGCCGCATACGCTGCGGGGCCCGGCGCGTCGTGGCGGTCCCAGCCGTGCAGCGCCTCGATGGTGGCAGGCAGCGTGTTGGCGACCTCGGGGTTCTCCACGCCGCGCTTAAGCAGCGCGGCAATCGGGATCAGCAGCGTGAGCAGCAAGAACACCAGCAGGGGCAGGGTCAGGGCAAAGGCCCGCCACTTGCGCCGTGCTTCGGCACGCGACAGTGCCTTGCGCAGCGCGCCGGGTGCGTGGTCGTCCAGCGCAAGCGCGGCGGGTGCGATGGCAGAAGGGGCTTGCATGGTGTCTTGCGCTCCGAGGGTGCGGGTGACTTACTGGGTGGCCCAGGCGGCAAAGCGCTTCTCCAGCGCCTCGCCCTGGTCGGCCCAGAAGCTCACGCCGAACGCGATGGCGTCCTTGGCGTTGGCGGCCGACGTGGGCAGGTCGTCCAGCACCTTCTTGTCCAGCTTGGCCAGCGCCGTGGTGTTGGCGGGGCCGTAGGCAATGTTCTGCGCGTAGGCGGCCTGGTTGGCGGTCTGCATGGTGTAGGCGATGAACTTGACGGCCGCGTCCTTGTTCGGCGTGCCCTTGGGGATGGCCCAGTAGTCCAGGTCATAGATGCCGCCGGGCCAGTAGATCTTGAGGTTGCGGCCTTCGCGGTTGGCAGCGTCGATGCGGCCGTTGAACACGGTGGTCAGCACCACGTCGCCCGCCACCAGAAACTGCGGCGCCTGGGCACCGGCTTCCCACCACTGGATGTTGGGCTTGAGCTCGGTCAGCTTCTTGAAGGCGCGGTCGGCGCCGTCCTTGGTGGCCAGCACCTTGTACACGTCGGCGGGCTTCACGCCATCGGCCAGCAGCGCAAATTCAAGGTTGTACCGCGCGCCCTTGCGCATGCCGCGTTTGCCGGGGATCTTCTTGGTGTCCCAGAAGTCGGCCCAGCTGGTGGGCGCGGTCTTGAGCTTGTCGCCGTTGTAGGCCATCACGGTGGACCACACGAAGATGCCCACGGCGCAGTCGGACACAGCAGCGGGCAGCAGGTCGGACTTGCTCACGATCTTGCTGTAGTCGAGCTTTTCATACAGGCCTTCGTCGCAGCCGCGTGCGGCGTCTGGCGACTCCAGCTCCACCACGTCCCAGGTCACCTTCTTGGCCTCGACCATGGCTTTGACCTTGGCCTGCTCGCCGTTGTATTCCACGGCCACGATCTTGTTGCCCAGCTTTTCGTAGGGCTCGTAGAAGGCCTTCTTCTGGGCATTGGCGTTGGCGCCGCCAAAGTTCACGACGGTCAGTTGCTGCTGGGCGAAGCTGGGCAGTGCCAGGCAGGCGGCCAGGGATGCGCAGGCGATGAGGCTCTTTTTCATGGTGCAGGTTTTCCTTCTGAGGGTTGGACTGGGAAGCGAAGAACGAACGGAACGGGACGCGATGGAAGGGAAGAAATGGAAAGGGAATGCGTGTGGGCTTACACCGCGTAGATGCGGGTGGCAGCGGGTGGGAACTCCAGCAGCACCGCATCGCCGGGCTGAGGCTGGGGTGCGGTGCCTGACGCGGCGAGCGCGAGCTTGACGGTGGCCTGCTCCTGGCCATGCCCCAGGTCGCACATCAGGCGCAGGTGGTCGCCGTAGTAAATCGTGCGCGCCACCGTGGCGGGCACGGCCGAGCTTTTGGGGTACTGCGTGGGCGGATGCAGCACCACGCGTTCCGGCCGTACCAGGGCCTGCACGGCAGAGCCGCGCGGTGCCTGGTTCACGTTGACCCCCGGCAGCAAAAATCCGCCGGGCAACTGGATGGCTGAGTCGGCGCCCGCACCCTGCAAGGTGCCCGTGAGCACGGTGCTGTCGCCCACAAAGCCGGCCACGAAACGGTTGGACGGCGACTCGTACAGCGTCTCTACATCGGCCAGCTGCTGGATGATGCCTTCGTTGAACACCGCCACGCGGTCGCTCATGGTCAGCGCCTCGCCCTGGTCGTGGGTCACGTAGACAAAGGTCACGCCGAGCTGGCGGTGCAGCTCTTTCAGCTCGATCTGCATGTGTTCGCGCAGCTGCTTGTCCAGCGCGCCCAGGGGCTCGTCCATCAACACCAGCTGCGGGTTGAACACCAGCGCGCGGGCCAGCGCCACGCGCTGCTGCTGGCCGCCCGACAGGCGCGCGGGCAGGCGGTCGGCCATGCCGGTCAGGCGCACCATGTCCAGCGCCTTTGTCACGCGGTCGGCTTGCTCGGACTTGGGCACCTTGCGCACGGTCAGCGGATAGGCCACGTTCTGCCCCACGGTGAGGTGCGGGAACAGCGCGTAGTTCTGGAACACCATGCCGAAGTTGCGCTTGTGCGGCGGCGTGCGCGTGATCTGTTTGCCGTCCAGCAGGATGTCCCCCGCGGTGGGCGACTCGAACCCGGCCAGCATCATCAGCGTGGTGGTCTTGCCCGAGCCCGAGGGCCCGAGCAGGCTCAAAAATTCACCGCGCTGGATGTCCAGATCCAGCGCGCGCACGACCAACTGCGCGCCGTCATAAGTCTTTTGCACGCCGCTGAAGCGGACCAGGGGTTCGGCAGAGTGGCTCATGGCAGGCGGCACCTTGATGGCGGCGTGAAGGTCGGGCCGCATGTCAGCTCAGTGCGGCAAAGCTGTCGGCCAGGATGGCCAGGCCTTCGTCCAGCAACTCGTTGGAGGCCGTGAGCGGCACGAGGATGCGGATCACGTTGCCGTAGGTGCCACACGACAGCAGGATGAGCCCGCGGCGTGCGGCCTCGGCCACCACCTTCTTCGTCAGTGCCGCGTCGGGGCGGTGCACGTCGCCGCCTTCAAACAGTTCGATCGCCACCATGGCGCCCAGGCCGCGCACGTCGCCAATCGCCGGGACCTTTGTCGCCAGGTCCTTGAGGCTGCGCACCAGCAGCGCGCCCATGTCCTGGCTGCGGGCAAGCAGCTGTTCTTTCTCGAAGGCGTCGATCACCGCGAGCGCCGCGGCGCAGGCCACGGGGCTGCCGGCATAGGTGCCGCCCAGGCCGCCCGGGGCGGGGGCATCCATCACCTCGGCGCGGCCCACCACACCCGCCAGCGGAAAACCGCCCGCCAGCGACTTTGCGGTGGTGATGAGGTCGGGTGCCACGGGCCACTGCTCGCTGGCAAACCAAGTGCCGGTGCGGCCGGCGCCGGTCTGCACCTCGTCGGCAATCAGCAGGATGCCGTGGCGGTCGGCCAGTGCCTTAAGGCCTCTGATGAACTCCGGCGGTGCCACGTAAAAGCCACCTTCGCCCTGCACTGGCTCGACGATGAACGCGGCCACACGCTCGGGCTCCACGTCGTTCTTGAAGATCAGCTCCACCGACTCCAGCGCCTGCTCCACGCTCACGCCGTGCAGCGCATTGGGGAACAGCGCGTGAAACACCTCGCCCGGGAAGGGCCCGAAGCCCGTCTTGTACGGGATGACCTTGCCCGTGAGCCCCAGCGTGAGGTTGGTGCGGCCGTGGTAGCCACCGGTGAAGGCGATCACGCCCGGGCGCTTGGTGTAGGCGCGGGCGATTTTCACAGCGTTCTCAACCGCCTCGGCGCCGGTGGTGAGCAGCAGCGTCTTCTTGGCGAAAGCGCCCGGTGCCAACGTGTTCAGGCGCTCAGCCACCTCTACGTAGGGCTCGTAGGCCACCACCTGAAAGCAGGTGTGGGTGTACAGGTCCAGCTGCGCCTTGACCGCAGCAATCACGCCTGCATGCAAGTGGCCGGTGTTGAGCACGGCGATGCCGCCGGCAAAGTCGATGAAGCGCCGGCCCTCCACATCCCACAGCTCGGCGTTGCGGGCCTTTTGAATGAAGAGGTCGTGGGCCTGGCCGACACCGCGGGCCACGGCGGCGTGGCGGCGGGCGAGAAGCGCGGCGTTGGTGAAGTGGCGGTCTTGCTGCATGGCGGTGGGCGGTGGTGTGAACGGATCAGTGAACAGATGCAGCGAATTCTGGAAGTCGCGCCACGCCCCGTCCATGTACACCGGCACGCTGTTTGGCACGCACTGTGCAGGTCCAAAGTCCTGTACAGGCAATCCCTGATCCGGGCATGCGCCATGCCGGTGCACAATCCGCGCCTGTTTGCGCAGCCCGATCCCTCCCTTTGCGCCGATCTGCAAGCAAATTGGGTATTCAGAGGGCAGAGGGCCGCAGCCTGAATGCGGCAGTGGGCCACGCGCCATCACTCCAAAACGGTGCATGAAAGCAAAATGGGCCTCGCGGTGTGCTGCGAGGCCCATGCTTGCTGCTGGCGCGGGAAGACCCTGCTACCGGGCGCACACTCCGGTCGTTGCAGCCGCTCCTGTCACCACGGTGTTGTTCGTGACCACGCTGTTAGGTGTCGTCACTCGCACCACGGAGCTGCCCGCGTAGGGTGTGGGAAAACACGCCACGTTGTTGCGCACCACGGCGTTGCCGTCGGGGACGTCACCGTTCCCGTATTCGGTGTGCCCCACATTGATGGCTGTTTGAAACGTCGTTTGCGTGTTGATGATGACGTTGCCTTCGATCACGATGCCAGGGGCTGACTGCACGGCCATTCCGGTGTTGCCGGCATTGATGAGCTTGTTGTTGCGCACCACGAAGTTGCGGAACCACTCAGCCGAGTCGTACCCCTGCGTGATCGACATCTCCCAGCAACCGTCCGTGGCAGCATCCTGTTCGATCCGGTTACCCTCGATCAGCACACCGTCCATTTGCCCGTGAAAGGTCATGTTGCCGCCCTGGCAGACTCCGTTGACCACGGAATTGCGGATGTAGCGGTTGTTGCGCAGGGTCACGTTGATGCCGCTGAGCCCATCGCTGCCCGAGAGATAGGTGCCGTGGTTGAAGCCGCTGCCACTGAAGTTGTTGGCCTCGAACAGGTTGCCTTCGATCACGCTGTCCCTGAACTGGCCCAGGATGCCCATGCTGCCGTTGTGATGGATGTGGCTGTTGCTGATGACCACGTTGTTCACGCCATGGGGAACGCGCGCTTGCGAGTGGATGGCGATCGCGAAACCGGAGATCTCCAGGTTTTCGAGGGTGACGTCGCGGACGTTGCCGTTCAGCCAGAAGCCCCAGGCCGAGGTGTTGGACCCGTGGATCCGCAGGTTGCGAAAAACATAGCCGCCGTCGTTGGAGGTGTTGGAATACCGCCCGCCCAGTTCAAAGGGCGCGATGGCGTTGTTGTGCGTGGTGAGCAGCGGAGCGGGCCCTGCGCCATACGCGTCGAGCGTGATCGGGGCATCTGCGCGGGCGTTCATGTTCTCGAAAGTGGTGGTGCCGACCACCCAGGAGCCACCGCGGGCAAACAGCAAAGCCGCGCCCGCTGGCAGGGCGTTGACGTTGATGCCCACCAGGTTCTGCTTGGGCGCGGCCTGGGTGCCGGGGTTGGCATTGCTGCCGGGCACGCAGCCGGTGGCGGCGCCGGGCTGGCAATCGGCAAAGTGGTAGGTGACGGAAGCCGGGGGTGCGGGTGGTGGAGCAGGCGGGGTAGGTGCTGGCGCCGGCGCAGGGGCGGG
>SDXZ01000275.1 GCA_004210805.1 Acidovorax sp. | reverse complement strand
TCCGTGCCCAGCCAGTTGTCGGTGGTGGGCGCCGACGGGTTGGGCGATTTGGCGAAGTAGTTGAGGGTGTTGGGCCCGTAGGTGTTGAGGGTGTAGAGCGCCCAGTTGCTGCCCTGGCTAAGCCGCTCCTTGATGAACGGATCGAGATAGTCGGTGGGTGTCTCGAAGTCCCCGCCGAACGTGGTCTCGGGGTAATTCTTGAGCATGGGGAAGTACGTCTGCCCCTCGTAGCGCACGATGATGGGCTTGTCGTTGCTGACCAGCTCTGCCCCCAGGCTGATGAGCACCAGCGCGCTGAAGATCAGCAGGCTCCAGTACCCCAGCCGGTTGCGCTTGAAGCGCAGCCAGGCGCGGCGGGACGGGGACAGGGAAGGCGATGGCGAGGTAGAAGCAGTGCTCATGCCGTACGGGGGGTCAATCAAACTTCACGCGTGGGTCCACCCACACGTAGCACAGGTCACTGACGAGCTTGGTCACGAGCCCAATCAGCGTGAACAGATAGAGCGTGCCCAGCACCACCGGGTAGTCGCGGCGGATCACGCTTTCATAGCTCAGCAAGCCCAGGCCGTCGAGCGAGAAAAGTGTCTCGATCAGCAGCGAGCCTGTGAAGAAGGCACCCACGAACGCAGCGGGAAACCCGGTGACGATGGGAATGAGCGCATTGCGGAACACGTGCTTCCACAGCACCTGCCGCTCGGACAGGCCCTTGGCCCGCGCTGTGAGCACGTACTGCTTGCGGATTTCTTCCAGAAACGCGTTCTTGGTCAGCATGGCCGTCACCGCAAAGCTGCCCAGCACCATGGCCGTGACTGGCAGCGTGATGTGCCAGAGGTAGTCCACGATGCGAGCGCCCCAGGACAGTTCATCCCAGTTCGACGATGTGAGCCCGCGCAGCGGGAACCACTGCAGCTGCCCGCCGAAGATCACGAGCAGCGCGACGCCCAGCACAAAACCCGGGATGGCGTAGCCCACCAGGATGAGAAGGGTCGTTACCAGATCAAACCGGGACCCGGCCCGCACGGCCTTGGCCACACCCAGCGGCACAGCCACCAGGTAGCTGATGAAGAAGGTCCACAAGCCCAGGCTGATGGAGACCGGGAGCTTTTCTTTCACCAGGCTCCAGACGTCCTTGTTCTGAAAAAAGCTGGTGCCCAGATCGAACCGTGCAAACTGGCCCAGCATCTGAAAGAAGCGTTCGTGCGCCGGCTTGTCAAAGCCATACAGCGCCTTGATCTGCGCAAGCCGTTTCGGGTCCACGCCTTGGTCGCCGCGGTAGCCCATTCCCCCGGTCTCCACCCCGCCCTTGCCGGCGGCGGTACGCGCCTCGGCCAGGTACTGCTCGACAGGGCCGCCCGGCACGAACTGGATCACGGCAAAGGTAAGGAGCAGCACACCCAGCAAGGTGGGCAGCATCAACAGCAGGCGTTTGGCGATGTAGGCAAGCATTTAATGGTCCATGGTGCCGTGCGCAGCCCTAACGCGTCAGAGCGGCGCGGCCGACAGCCGCAGGGTGCCGCGCAAGAGCCACCGAGCCACGCTGCGTGAAAGGGTGAAAGCGGCGCAGCCGCTCGGGGCGCTGCGTTTTCATTTTTTCCACCACGAGAACATCAGCCACTCCTCGGCTTTGGCGTAATGGGGCATCGGCTCCTTGTAGGCCAGGCGTTGCTGGTTGTAGACCACGCGGTGCGAGCCCAGCGTCCACTGCGGGATGAGGTAGTGGCTGTGCATGATGACGCGGTCCAGCGCACGGCAGGCGGGCAGCATTTCGGCCTGGCTATTGGCGCGGGTGAGCTTGGTCACCAGCGCGTCCACAGCGGGGCTGTTGACCCCGGCGTGGTTGCTGGAGCCCTCGACCTTGACGCCCTGGCTGCCGAACAGTTCCTTCATCGACTGGCCGGGGTTGTAGGTGCCCGGGTAGGCCAGGCTAATCATGTCGAAGTCGAACTTGTCCAGGCGCTGCAAATACAGGGCAAAGTCCACGGCTGTGAACCGCAGTGTGATGCCGAGCTTCTCAAGGTTGCGAATCCAGGGCGTCACGGTGCGGGCGCCGCCTTCCTTGCTGTCCAAGAACTCGATTTCCATCGCCTTGCCTTGCGCATTGCGCAGCGCACCGTCGCGGTAGGTCCAGCCTGCATCGGCCAGCAGCTGGCGCGCACGGCGCAGGTTCTCGCGCAGCGAATGGCCTTCGCCCTCGGTGACCGGCGGGGTGTACATGGGGCCGAACACGCTGTCGGGCACCTTGCCGCGCCAGGGCTCCAGCAGGGCCATCTCCTCCGGGCCCGGCGTGCCTTTGGCTTCGCAGGCGGTATTGCCAAACAGGTCCTTCACGCGCGGATAGCCGCCGTAGAACATCTGCCGGTTCATCCATTCGTAGTCGATGGCCAGGCCCAGGGCTTCCCGCACGCGCACGTCCTGCAGCAAAGGCCGGCGGGTGTTCATCACATAGCTTTGAAAGCCCGCGGGCAGGCTGTGCTTCATGTCCTTCTTGACCAGCACGCCTTGCTTGAAGAGCTTGCCGTCGATGCGGCGCGCCCAGTCGCCCGCCGAATAGATGGTCATGAAGTCGAATTCACCGGCCTTCAGGGCCTCCAGCCGCGCGGTGCCGTCCTTGTAGATCTTGACGGTGATGCGATCGAAGTTGTACGCACCCCGGTTCACGTTGAGGTGGCCACCCCAGTACTTCGGATCGCGCTCGTAGGTGATGTCGCGCCCAAACTTCACATCGCCAATGCGGTACGGGCCGCTGCCGATGGGGATGTCGGTCACGATCTCGTCAAAGCGCTTGGCCTTGCCATCGGGGCCCCGGCCCCAGGCCCGGCTGAAGACGGGGAGGCTGCCCACCGTCAGCGGCAGCTCGCGGTTGGGCTGCTTGAAGCGAAACCGCACCGTGCGTTTGTCGAGCACGTCGGCGCCCGCAACCTCTTGCAGCAGCGTGGCATAGCTCGGCGATGCGTGGGGGCCAATCAGCGTCTCGTAGCTGTGTTTCACATCCGCGGCTTCCACCACATCGCCGTTGTGAAAGCGGGCTTCGGCGCGCAGGCGGAAGGTGGCGCTCAGGCGGTCCTCGGCCACCTGCACGTCCTCGGCCAGCAGGCCGTAGGCGGAGGCGGTCTCGTCCATGGAGCCGGTGAGCAGTGTCTCGAACAGCAACTCGCTCAAGTACGCGGGCACCGACCCCTTCATGGTGAACGGGTTGTACTTGTCGAAGGTGGAGTAGCGCAGGTTGCTCACCATGCGCAGCTCACCGCCCTTGGGCGCATCGGGGTTCACGTAGTCGAAGTGCGAAAACCCGGCTGGGTATTTGAGGTCGTCCCACAGCGCATAGCCGTGGGCTGCCCAGGCCGGAGCCGCACACATCGTCAAGAGACAAGTCATCCAAAACCGCATGCGACAATTCTGCACTACGTCGGCAGCGCTGCAGAACAGGCCCGGGAGATTCTCTGAAAGCCCCCTCGCAGCCGCGGCCACAGCCAATCACTCGCATTCCACAGGGAGAACAACAATGGGTTTTCTGACCGGCAAAAAGCTGCTCATCACGGGCGTGCTGTCCAACCGCTCCATCGCCTACGGTATTGCCAAGGCCTGCCACGCACAGGGCGCCGAGCTGGCCTTCAGCTACGTGGGCGACCGCTTCAAGGACCGCATCACCGACTTTGCCGCCGAGTTCGATTCCAATTTGATCTTTGATTGCGACGTGGGCAGCGACGAGCAGATCGAGCGCATGTTTGCCGACCTCTCGCAAACCTGGCCGAAGTTCGACGGCTTTGTGCACAGCATCGGCTTTGCGCCCCGCGAGGCGATTGCCGGCAACTTCCTCGAAGGCCTGTCGCGCGAAGGTTTCCGCATTGCGCACGACATCAGTGCGTACAGCTTCCCGGCCATGGCCAAGGCGGCCCTGCCCTACCTGAACGACAAGTCGTCGCTGCTCACGCTGTCGTACCTGGGCGCGCTGCGCACCATCCCCAACTACAACACCATGGGCCTGGCCAAGGCCTCTCTAGAGGCCTCGGTACGCTACCTGGCCGAAGCTGTGGGCCGCACCGAAGACGGCCGCGCCATCCGCGCCAACGGCATCAGCGCCGGCCCCATCAAAACGCTGGCTAACGTGGCGGCCTTCCTGCTGTCCGACCTGGCTTCGGGCATGACCGCAGAGATCACCTACGTCGATGGCGGCTTCAGCCAAACGGCCGGGCTGAGCGCAGACCAGGTCTGAATCTGGACTGAAATCTGCGTCAAAATGGGCTCCAGCGCTTGATACATAAGCGTTTTTAGCTACATATTTAATAGCACCTTGCTGCGAAGACACTGCTTGGCGTGGCTGGCGGGGACGAGCGCCCTGCCAGCGCTCGCTGCCGATCCCCCAGCCCTGCTCCTGGCCAATGTGTACCGCCCCGGCCTGCCGCTGGCGGACTACTGGGTCAGTGAAAAGTACGATGGTGTGCGCGGCTACTGGGATGGCCGCACGTTGCGCACGCGCGGCGGCGAGACAGTGGCGGCGCCCGCGTGGTTCACCGCCGGCTGGCCCGACACGGCCATGGACGGGGAGCTCTGGGCCGGGCGCGGCCGCTTTGGCCATGCGCAGTCCACCACCCGGCAGCAGCATGCTGACGACGCCGCATGGCGCCAAATCCAGTTCATGGTGTTCGATCTTCCGCGGCACGGTGGCCGCTTTGATGAGCGCATCCCCGCGCTGAACGCGCTGGTCGCAACCATCGGTCAGCCGTGGGTGCAGGCGGTGCCGCAAAAGCGCGTGGCGTCGGACGCTGCGCTGGAGGCACTGCTGCAGCGCACGGTGCGGGCCGGGGGCGAAGGTCTGATGCTTCACCGGGGCGCGTCGCTCTACCAGGGCGGCCGCAGCGACGATCTCATCAAGCTCAAAACGCACGAGGACACTGAGGCCCGCGTAGTGGCACACCTGCCCGGCAAAGGGCGGCACGCGGGCCGCATGGGTGCGCTGCTCGTCGAGATGCGGACGGGCCAGCGCTTCAAGCTAGGGGCGGGGTTCAGCGATGCGCAGCGGGCTGACCCGCCGGCTGTGGGCAGCTGGGTGACTTTCCGGTTTCGCGGCACCCACGACGGTGGTCTGCCGCGGTTTGCGAGTTTTGTGCGCGTGCGTGACGACATGCCGGCCAGTCGCTGATAGCACGGTCCCTGATTCCACGGATCCGCGCCGTACATTGCGGCACCACGCGGCATCCTTGCCTCACCGCCCGCCTGCACTTCTGTGTTGCAACGAGCGATGAGATCAAAGATGGAGTCAGTTAGGCAACAGAACCTTGTCCACCACGTGGATCACGCCGTTGGACTGGTACACGTCGGCGATGGTCACATTGGCAGTGGCGCCTTTTTCATCGGTCACCATGACCGCTTTGCCGCTGGCCTTCGCGGTGAGTGTGCCGCCGGCCACGGTCTTGAGGCTGGCCATGCCCTTGCCGTCGGCAATCAACTTGGACAACGCCGCAGCGTCGTACTTGCCTGCCACCACGTGGTAGGTCAGAACCTTGGTCAAGGTAGGCTTGTTCTCGGGCTTCAGCAGGGTGTCCACCGTGCCTGCAGGCAGGGCAGCAAACGCGGCGTTGGTGGGTGCGAACACGGTGAACGGGCCAGGACCCTTCAGCGTTTCCACCAGCCCGGCAGCCTTGACGGCCGCAACCAGCGTGGTGTGGTCCTTGGAGTTCACGGCATTGTCGATGATGTCCTTGCTGGCGAGCATGGGGGCGCCGCCCACCATCACATCGGCAGCCAGGGAGGGGATGGCTGCGGCAGCCAGGGCTGCAGCGATGCCGATGGATGCGAGGCGGGCATTGAAACGGATGGTCATGAAAATCTCCTGAAGTCGATTGATGGACTGTCTTTGACCGCATGAGAAATGCCACGCGGCTGTCAATCAATACGGCGCCCTGCAGGCATCGGATTCAACAGCAGAACAAATGACCAAAAAAAATCGCCCCACAGCGCTGGCAAGGGGCGATCGATCTGTAAGAGCCTGTTCAAAGCCTTTTCATGGGGTCCGCATGACAGCCAACGGTCACGGTCTAGGCGCCCACCGCAGCCCATGCTGGTGGCCTGGGCCAGGTGGGCAACGACGAGCGTGGCCGTTGGCTGCCATGCCCTTCGGGTTGCCCCGCAAAGGCAGCGTCTGCGGCGTTGCCCATCCTCGCCGCACATCAGTGCGGCTTGCGGTGGGCGCCTTGCATCCACTGCCTTTGCGGGGCAACGGACCCCATGAAAAGGCTTTGAACAGGCTCTAAGGGCCGCGCTTTGCCGGGCCCTTCCGTTGGTTGCTAGAGGGTGCGACCGAAGGGCCCGTCCGATCCCACTTGCACCAGGTTCTTGTCAGTTGTCAGCGGCTTCGGATTCTTCTTGGCAGGCTTGGCTTTTTCCTCCTCGGCCACGCAGTCGGCGTAGTACCGCACCTGGCCGTTCTCGTCTTCCACTTCCACCAGGCCGTGGATGTCGGTCTCGAAGCCGGGGCACAGCTTGGCAAATTCGCGCGCGAACTTGAGGTAGTCCACGATCTTCTTGTTGAAGACTTCACCCGGAATCAGCAGCGGAATGCCCGGCGGGTACGGCGTGACCAGCCCCACCGTGATGCGGCCTTCCAGGTGGTCGATCTCCACGCGGTCGGTCTTGCGGTGTGCGATGTGCGCGTACGCATCCGAGGGCTTCATGGCGGGTGTCAGGTCCGACAGGTACATCTCGGTGGTGAGGCGCGCGATGTCGTACTTGGCGTACATCTCGTGCACGTGCTGGCACAGGTCTTTGAGGCCCATGCGCTCGTAGCGTTTGTGCTGCTGGCAGAACTCGGGAAGGATGCGCCACATGGGCTGGTTCTTCTCGTAGTCGTCCTTGAACTGCTGCAGCGCGGTGAGCAGCGTGTTCCAGCGGCCCTTGGTTATGCCGATGGTGAACATCACGAAGAAGCTGTACAGGCCGGTCTTCTCGACCACCACGCCGTGCTCGGCCAGGTACTTGGTGACGATGGACGCGGGAATGCCGGTCTTGTCGAACTTGCCGTCCAGGTTCAGGCCCGGCGTGACGATGGTCGACTTGATCGGGTCCAGCATGTTGAAGCCGTCGGCCAGCTGGCCGAAGCCGTGCCACTTGCTGCCGGCCTTCTTGCTCTTGCTGTCGCTGCGGATGATCCAGTCTTCCGCACGGCCCATGCCTTCATCCACGAGCTTGTCGGGGCCCCAGACCTTGAACCACCAGTCGTTCTTGCCGAAGTCGTTTTCGATCTGGCGCATGGCGCGGCGGAAATCGAGCGCTTCCAGAATGCTCTCCTCCACCAGCGCAGTGCCGCCGGGCGGCTCCATCATGGCCGCAGCCACATCGCAGCTGGCGATGATGCTGTACTGCGGGCTGGTGCTGGTGTGCATCAGGTAGGCCTCATTGAAGAGGTGGCGGTCAAGCTTGGTGGTCTGCGAGTCCTGTACCAGCACGTGGCTGGCCTGGCTGATACCGGCCAGCAGCTTGTGGATGGACTGTGTCGCGTACGTCACCGAATGCTTGGGGCGCGTGCGCTTCTTGCCCATGGCGTGGTACGTGCCATAAAACGGATGGAAGGCCGCGTGCGGCAACCAGGCCTCGTCGAAGTGCAGGTTCTCTACGTAGCCGTCGAGCATGCCCTTGATGGTTTCGGTGTTGTAGAGCACGCCGTCGTAGGTCGATTGCGTGAGCGTGAGCACGCGCGGCTTGACCTTCTTTGGGTCCACGCCCTTGAGCAGCGGGTTGGCGCGGATCTTGGCCTGGATGGCTGCGGGTTCGAACTCGCTTTGCGGGATGGGGCCGATGATGCCGAAGTGGTTGCGCGTGGGCTTCATGAACACGGGGATGGCCCCGGTCATGATGATGCTGTGCAGGATGGACTTGTGGCAGTTGCGGTCCACCACCACCACATCGCCCGGGGCCACCGTGTGGTGCCACACCATCTTGTTGGATGTGCTGGTGCCATTGGTCACGAAGAAGCAGTGGTCGGCATTGAAGATGCGCGCGGCATTGCGCTCGCTCTCGCCAATGGCGCCGTTGTGGTCCAGCAGCTGGCCCAGTTCTTCGACTGCGTTGCACACGTCCGCGCGCAGCATGTTCTCGCCGTAGAACTGGTGGTACATCTGGCCTACGGGGCTCTTCAAGAACGCCACGCCGCCGGAGTGGCCGGGGCAGTGCCAGCTGTACGAGCCGTCTTCGGCGTAATCGAGTAGCGCCTTGAAGAACGGCGGCTGCACGCCCTCCAGGTAACTCTTTGCCTCACGGATGATGTGGCGCGCCACGAATTCGGGGGTGTCCTCGAACATGTGGATGAA
>SDXZ01000274.1 GCA_004210805.1 Acidovorax sp. | reverse complement strand
TGGCTCTACGGCGGCATCCTGGGTGCCGTGGGCTTCAAGCTGCTGCAGGACGTGATCTCGTCCGTCACGCCGCAGTACTGGACGTTCTGGATCGGCCTGTTCCTCGTGGTGCTGGTGCTGGTCGGGCGCGACCGCTTGTTCCGCCCTTGGACCTGGTTCGGGGCCGGGCGCAAGCCCGGCGCCAGCTCCAGCGCGGGAGGCCATTGATATGAACACGACAACCTCCACCACCGTGCTGTCGGCGCAGGGCCTGGTCAAGCGCTTCGGCGGCATCACCGCCACGAACAACGTCACGCTGGACTTGAAAAAGGGCGCACGCCATGCGCTCATCGGCCCCAATGGCGCGGGCAAGACCACGCTGATCAACCTGCTGACCGGCGTGCTGGAGCCCACCGAAGGCTCCATCGTGCTCGAAGGCCAGGACATCACGCGCCTGGCCCCGCACCAGCGCGTGGCGCGCGGCATGGTGCGCACGTTTCAGATCAACCAGCTGTTCGACAGCCTCACGCCGCTGGAGACCCTGGCGCTCACCGTGTCGCAGCACCAGGGCCTGGGCGGCAAATGGTGGCAGCCGCTGGGCGCGCGCCGCGCCGTCACCGAGCGCTGCGAGCAGCTGCTAGAGCAGTTCCACCTGACCTCGGTGATGGCCGAGGAAACGCGGGTGCTGGCCTACGGCAAGCGCCGCCTGCTGGAGATCGCCATCGCCCTGGCCTGCGAGCCGCGCGTGTTGCTGCTCGACGAGCCCGTGGCCGGCGTGCCTGCGGGCGAGCGCGAAGAATTGCTGCAGACCGTGGCGGCGCTGCCCGCCGATGTCTCGGTGCTGTTGATCGAACACGATATGGACCTGGTTTTCAGCTTTGCCAACCGCATGACGGTGCTGGTCAACGGCACGGTGCTGACCGAGGGCGACCCGGACACGATTGCCAATGACCCGCAGGTCAAAGCCGTGTATCTCGGCCACGGGGAGAACGCGCATGTCTGAGGCGTTGCTGAAAATTGACAAACTGAGCGCGGGTTATGGCGAAGCGGTGGTGCTGCAGGGCATTTCGCTCTCGCTGGCCGAAGGCGACACCCTGGCCCTGCTCGGCCGCAACGGCACGGGCAAGACCACGCTCATCAACACCCTGGCTGGCGCCACGCGCCAGCATGGCGGCACGGTGATGCTCGGCGGCGCAGCATTGCACAAGCTGCCCTCGCACGAGCGCGCCGCCGCGGGCATCGGCTGGGTGCCGCAAGAGCGCAACATCTTCAAATCGCTCACCGTGCATGAGAACCTGACAGCCGTGGCGCGCCCCGGCCGCAAGGGCTCCACCGCGCGCCCATGGACGCCCGAGCGCGTGTACGAAATGTTCCCGCGTCTCGCAGAACGCAAGACCAACCTGGGCACGCAGCTGTCGGGGGGCGAGCAGCAGATGCTGGCCGTGGGCCGCGCGCTGGTGCTCAACCCGCGCCTCTTGCTGCTGGACGAGCCGCTTGAAGGTCTCGCACCCATCATCGTGGAGGAGCTGCTGCGCGCCATCCGCCGCATCACCCGCGAAGAAGGCCTGTCGGCCATCATCGTGGAGCAGCACCCGCAGGCCATCCTGGCCATCTCGGACCAGGCCGCCGTGCTGGACCGGGGCACCGTGGTGCACGCCGGCACGGCCGCTGAACTGAGCGCGCAGCCTGAGCTGCTCGACCGTTTGCTGGGTGTCGCCCGCTGAGTTGCCTAGGAATACCGCCATGCACCTGCACCGCAGAAGCCTCCTGGTTTTCATCGCGGCCGCCGCGGGCGGCGCAGGCGCCCAGGCGCAGCCAGCGTTCCCCTCGCGTCCCCTGCGCATCGTGGTGCCCAACGCGGCAGGCGGCGCGGCCGACATCACCGCGCGCACGGTGGGCCAGAAGATCGCAGGCCCGCTGGGGCAGAGCGTAGTGATCGAGAACAAGCCCAGCGCGGGCGGTGTGGTGGCCGGTGACCTGGTGTCGCGCGCCGAGCCCGATGGCCACACGCTCTTGCTCATCAGCAGCGGTACGGCGGTGAGCGCCGCGCTGTTTCACACGCTGCCGTTCGACACGCTGAAGGACTTCGCGCCGGTGTCGCTGCTGGCCACGTTCGACCTGGCCATCGTCGTGCGCGAAGGCGGGCGCTTCAACACGCTGGCCGAGCTGCTGGCCTATGGCCGTGCCAACCCGGGCAAACTCAACATCGGTACGCCGCAGATCGGCACCACGCAGAACCTGGCGGCCGAGCTCTTCAAGGTGACCGCCGGCATCGACGCCCAGGTGGTGCCCTTCAACGGCACGCCGCCGGTCATCACGGCGGTGCGTGGTGGCGAGGTGGACGCCATGGTGGACATCCTCGGCGCTCTGATGCCGCAGATCGGATCCAAGGCCCTGCGCCCGCTGGCCGTGCTGGGCGCCCAGCGCGCGCCGCAGCTGCCCGACGTGCCCACGGTGCGCGAAAGCGGCGGCCCGCTGGCGGGCTTCAACGTCACGTCCTGGAACGGCCTGGCCGTGCCCGCGCGCACGCCGCCCGCCGTGGTGGAGCGGCTCTCGCGCGAGGTGCAGGCCGCCCTGGCCCAGCCCGATGTGAAAAAACGCCTGCTGGAGCTGAACCTGCAGGCCCAGGGCAGCACACCCGCGCAGGCCAGCGAACACCTGGCGGCGGATGTGCGGCGCTGGGGCGATGTGATCACACGGGCCAAGATCGCGCGGCAGTAGGGCGCTGCCGCAAGGCGTGTGGTGCGCCGGGGCTACTTCGACACGGAGGCAAAGTTGAACCAGCAGATTGAACACATCGGCCTCGTCGGCTACGGCGAAGTGGGCACAACCTTTGGCGCGGGCCTGCAGGGCCAGCCGGGCGTGTCGAGCATCGCCGCCTGGGACTTGAAGTTTGCCGATGCCCTTGGGGACGACGCGCAGCGCCGGCATGCAGACCAGGCCGGCGTCGTGGCCGCCGCATCGCTGCGCGAACTGTGCGAGCGCTCCGACCTCATCATCTCCGCCGTCACTGCCTCCAGCACGCTGGCCGTGGCGGAAGCCGCCGCGCCACACCTGCGCGCGGGCACGGTGTTCCTGGACCTCAACTCCGCATCGCCCGGCACCAAGCAGCAGGCCGCCGCGCTGGTGGATGCGCGCGGCGCCCACTATGTGGAGGCGGGGGTGATGACCTCGGTGCCGCCTTACGGCATTCGAGTCCCGATGCTGCTGGGCGGCGCGCAGGCCGTCGCGTTGGCAGCGGTCTTGGGCCGCTGGGGCATGGATGCCAAGCCGGTCAGCGACCAACTCGGCGTGGCCAGCGCCATCAAGATGTGCCGCAGCATCATGATCAAGGGCCTGGAGGCGCTGGTGGCCGAGAGCTACGCCACCGCGCGCCACTACGGCGTGGAAGACCAGGTGCTGCCCACGCTGCAGGAGACCTTTCCGGGCATCGACTGGAGCGCGCAGGGCGCGTACTTTCTGAGTCGCGTGGTGCAGCACGGACAGCGCCGCGCCGAAGAAATGCGCGAGTCCGCCCACACCGTGCGCGAGGCGGGCATGGAGCCTGTGATGGCATCGGCCATTGCGGCCAAACAGCAGTGGGTGGCCGATCTGGCCGCCGCAGGTGCCTTCGCCGATGTGGCCCAGGGTGCGCGCTGGCAGGACTACGCAGACGCCTTGCTGGCGGCCCGCACGCCCACGTAGGCGCGGCTCACGTGGGCTTGAATACCTGGGGCACGGTGCGCTGGATGAGGTCCAGCGCCGCCTTCTGCACCTGCGTGGCCGGCCGTTGCAGGCTGGTGGCCAGCGACAGCGCAATGCGCAACGGCGGCGTGCCCGCGCTGCCGATCACCTGGGCCGTGTAGGCCGAAGGCCGGGGTGAGTTGAGCAGCGCATTGCGCGACAGCACCGCACAGCCTGCGCCGTCGGCCACCAGGTCGAGGATGGCGGAGACACCGTCGATCTCCAGCGCCACCTCGGGGCGGCAGCCGATGTTGGCCATCTCGGATTCCACGTGCATGCGGATCGCGTTCGGGCGCGAGGGGATGATCAGCGGAAGGCGCGCTATCTCGCTCAGCGGGATGGGGCCAGGGGGTGGGTCCTCGGCCAGGCCCGGCGGGCGCGCGCGCACCAGCACCAGGTCCTCGTCGATAAGGTGCGACACGTCGATGTCGCGCGAAGGCTGGGCGTTGTAGAGCACCACAATGTCCAGGCGCCCGCTGACCAAGCCCTCCAGGATGGCGCCCGACAGCCCCTCGCTGATGGACAGGCGCGCCTCGGGCAGCTCCTGGCGGAAGGCGCGGGTCAGCGGCACCGTCATCACCCGCGCCACGCTGTTGGGCAGGCCGATGGCCACGCG
>SDXZ01000273.1 GCA_004210805.1 Acidovorax sp. | reverse complement strand
AGCACTTCAGACACGCGGCTGGCCATCAGGATGTTGGCGTGCAGCGTGTTGGTGGCTTCGTTGCCCACCTTCTTGGCCGAGTGGTTGGTCAGCAAGCTCCACACCAGGTTGTCGTCCACCCGGAAGCTGCAAAGAAGCGTGTTGCGGGAGGCCAGTTTCATCACTTGCGCTGCAGACAGCGAAGCGAGAATATCGGCAGACTCTTCGTTCATGCCCAAGCGGAACACAGCTTCCGCCTTGTCCTGGCGAATCAGGGTCTGGGCCAGCATCAGGTAAGTGAGGTTGGCTTCGCGGATTTCGGCGAGGATTTGTTCGTTGGTCATGGCAGCTTCCTTTTCCAGTTTCGGGGTCTGCGTTTCCTGCTGATGCAGGCTTTGCGTGATCCGATGAAATGGATTGTGAAACTGCCCCAATCAAAAATTAAGTCGGGGTTTGGATGTGCCGCGTGTCTGGTTGTGCGGTGGGCCGTGTAGGAATTTGCCTTACAAGCCGCTCAGCACCTGTCCGGCAATTTCATTGGGCAGCGCATGCTGTGCCTCTGAGGACATTGGGCCGGATCTTGCTCATGGTTTTGATAGCGCCTGCAAAACCATCTTTTTCGCGCTTTAGCAACTGCAGGACCCTGAACCTGCCGGAGCGACCCACAAAAACGGGGTTTGCGCCGGCCCCATCTACCCCTGATGCGACAAAGACGTGCTCAAGGCAATACTTGCCCGGCTCGCCACCCGCGCCGCATGCCACAACGCGGTGGTGCAAGCCCCGCACCAGGGCGAGCTACGCCCGTGCGTTCAGCCTTTTTCGACCGGACGCGCCGGGTCTGAACACCATTCGCTCCAGCTGCCCGCAAACAGCGCAGTGGGGCCCAGGCCCGCCACTTCCATTGCCAGCAGGTTGGGCACGGCACTCACGCCGCTGCCGCACTGGTGCACCACCGTGGCCGGATCGCGGCCGGCGAGCAGCGCATCGAACTCCGCGCGCAGCACGGCGGCTGGCTTGAAGCGGCCGTCGCTGCCGATGTTCTCGACAAAAGGCCGGTTGAGGGCGCCGGGGATGTGGCCTGCCACCGGGTCCAGCGGCTCCACCTCGCCGCGAAAGCGTGCGCCAGCACGGGCGTCGATCACGTTCTGCGCAGGGCTGTGCAAGCCGGCCAGCACATCGCCCGCGGTGGCCAGGCGGCGCAGGGGCTCGCCCAGCTCGAAATTGGATTGGAAATGTGCAGGCTCTTCGCCGCTGGCCACTGCACCACCGGCGGCCTGCCAGGCCTGGATGCCGCCATCAAGCACGGCCACGGCGTCGTGGCCCGCCCACTTGAGCATCCACCACAGGCGCCCGCAGTAGTTGGCGCCCTGGCGGTCGTACACCACGGCCTGCATGTTGTTGGCAAAGCCCACGCTAGAGAGCCACATCGCAAAACGCTCGCGGCTGGGCAGCGGGTGGCGGCCGCCGGATGCGGGCTTGTCGGCCTCTTGGGCGGTCAGCGTGCCATGCGCGCCGGGCACGCCGTGTTTGGCGCTCAGGTCGTTGTTGAGGTCGGCGTACACCGCGCCGGGGATGTGCGCCTGCGCGTACTGCTGCGCACCGGCCGAGGCCTGCATCAGATCAAAGCTGCAGTCGAACACCATCAGCGGCGCGCCGCTGTCGATCAGTGCCTGCAGTTCAGAAGCGGAGATGAGCGTGGTGTAGGTCATGGTGTGGGCCGGTGCAGCAAGGGTGCCGCCAAAGTGCTGAATGAAAACTGGGCTCCATTGTGTCCAGTTGCGGGCGCGCTGGCGCGTCGACTTCGTATCAATGTTCTTCCGCCGGCGTGCCCGGTGCGGCACGTGCCCGCAAGATGGTCGCTGCGATGCCGCTGCCCACAATGAGCATCATGCCCAGCCAGGCGATGGGCGGCAGCTTGTCGCCGAACAAGGTCACGCTGTAGACCGCTGCGAACACGATGCCCGAATACTGCAGGTTGGCTACCACCAGCGTGCCGCGCTGGGTCTTGGCGCTGGCGTAAGCCTTGGTCATGCACAGCTGGCCGCCGGCGGCCAGGATGCCGATGGGCAGCAGCCACAAGGCCTGCCAGCCTGGCCATACCGAGGTGCCCGTGAACAGCAGCGCCCCGCCGCCGGCCACCGCCGAGCCCAGCGCAAAGTAGAAGACCGTGCGCGACTCGGGCTCGCCCAGGCGCGACAGCGCCACCACCTGCATGTAGGCAAACGCGGCGGTCAGCCCCGACATCAGTCCGATCATTCCGGCGAAGGCCTGGTTCTGGTCGAGGCTGGGGCGCAGCATCAGCACCACGCCGACAAAACCTGTGAGCACGGTCGCGATCAGCGTGCCCTGCAGCGCGGGGCGGGGGGCAGCGGCCGAGGGCCGCCATGCCAGCAGCGTGCCGCCGACGAGGAAGGCCGCGATCCACACGCTGCTCATGTAGTTGAGCGTCATGGCCGTGGCCAGCGGCAGGTGGGCGATGGCATAGAACCATGCACCGAGCGACACCACACCCACCAGGCTGCGCCACGCGTGCATGCCTGGGTACTGCGTGGCCAAGGTCACTTTTTGCGATCGCGCCAGCAGCCAGAGGATGAGCATGCCGATGAGGCCGCGGTAGCACACCAGTTCGGCCGAATTGAAGAAGGCCGAGGCGAACTTGACGCACACGCCCATGCTGGCAAACAGGAACGCGGCCAACACCATCCACAGGGCTTGCATCGGGTCGTGACTTCTTGAAATGCACTGCGCGCTAGGGTGGCATGCAGCGCAATGTTTGAAATGAAAATAGCCGCCAGCGCTTATTTTTTAAGCACCGGCAGCTATTGTAATGAGAGCAGGTTGTGGCAGGCCTGCAGATTGGCAGGGTTTTGCGGCGGTGTTCAGCGCTTTGGTGCGGCCGAATCGACAGCGCCACTTCCCATGGCGGCGCGATACCACTCATGGAAGTGCTGCATGCCGTCTTCCATGGGGCTCTGGTAGGGGCCGACCTCGTTGTCGCCGCGCGCCAGCAGGGCCTTGCGCCCGGCGTCCATGCGCTCGCCGATCTCGTCGTCCTCAATGCAGGTTTCCATGTACGCGGCCTTCTGCGCCTCGACGAACTCGCGCTCGAACGCGGCGATCTCCTCGGGGTAGTAGAACTCCACCATGTTCATGGTCTTGGTCGGGCTGATGGGGTGCAGCGTGGACACGGTGAGTACGTGCGGGTACCACTCGACCATGATGTGCGGGTACAGCGTGAGCCAGATGGCGCCGTATTTGGGCGGCTTGCCTTCGCGGTAGGCCAGCAGGGCCTCGTGCCAGCGCTCGTACACGGGGCTGCCGGCCTTGCCCAGCCGGTTGGCCACCCCCACGGTCTGCACCGAGTAGTTCTTGCCGAACTCCCAGCGCAGGTCGTCGCAAGTCACGAAGCTACCGAGGCCCGGGTGGAAGGGGCCCACGTGGTAGTCCTCGAGGTAGACCTCGATGAAGGTCTTCCAGTTGTAGTTGCACTCGTGCAGCTCCACGTGGTCGAGCACGTAGCCGCCAAAGTCCAGGTCGGCGCGCGGGCCCATCTGGGCCAGGTCGGCGGCCACGTCGTAGCCGTTGTCTTCAAACAGCAGGCCGTTCCACTCGCGCAGCGGGTAGTTGTTGAGGTTCAGGCAGGGGTCGTCGGCAAAATGCGGCGCGCCCAGCAGTTCACCTTGGGGGTTGTAGGTCCAGCGGTGCAGGGGGCACACGATGTTGCCGCCTGCGTGGCCCTTGCCCTGGCCCATGAGCGAGCCCTTGCCCTTGAGCATGACGGCCTGGCGGTGGCGGCACACGTTGGAGACCAGCTCGATGCCGCCCTGGGCATTGCGCACCAGCGCGCGGCCCTCGCCCTCCTGGGGCAGTGCGTAGTAGTCGCCGGGGTTCGGCACGCTGAGTTGGTGCCCCACATAGCGGGGCCCGCGCTGAAAGATACTGGCTAACTCGCGCTGGAACAGCGCATCGTCAAAGTAGCTTGAAACTGGTAGTTGGCTTGCGGCCTGCTGCAGTTGAAGACTTAAATCAGACATGGGTGACCTGACCTAAAGACTCCCCACAGGGAGGTGCGCCGGTGCGCATCTGGAAAAAAGAAACCGGCTACGGAAGGGGTAGCCGGTGAGGGAATGGGATTATAGGTGGTGGGGTTATTCCCGCACCTCAGCTACGTGTATTGAAAGCGTCGTTCTAGATGCCCATCCAGCCAGGAGGCGGACCGCGCCAGCGTTGGGTGGCGGTGAGCGTATACAAGGGAGCGCCGACCCATTGCGCTGTATTGCCCCCTGCACGATGGGGGTGCGCCTAAAATGACCGGTTTTTTCACCCGCGCTCAGCCGCCCCCTCCATGCC
>SDXZ01000072.1 GCA_004210805.1 Acidovorax sp. | reverse complement strand
CAGCCGAACTTTTGCGCCAGCGCCGGCGCCAGCAAGGCGGCCACTGCGGTGCCTACGTTGCCAGCACCCACGATGCCCATGGCCAGGCCTTTGTAGCGGGGCGGGAACGAGCCCGAGCCCAGCGACAGCGCCACGCCGAAGCTGGCACCCGCCACGCCCAGCAGCACGCCCATGGCCAGCAGGTCGTTGTAGGTGTGCACAAACAAAAAGCCATAGCCCATGGCGAAGAAGATGCCGGCCATCTCGACCAGGGTGGCGTTTTTGCGCCCGATGTACTGCGCGAGGATGCCGAGCGGAAAGCGCATGAGCGCGCCGGCAAAGATGGGGATCGACAGCATCATGCCCATCTGCGTGGGCGTGAGGTTGAAGGTCTCGCGGATGAAGGGCGCCATCGCGCCGTTGATCACCCAGATGGCGCACGAGAAGCCGAAATAGAGAAACGACGACCACAGCGTGGGCGCGTGGCCCGACTTGAGGAACTCTCGGAATTGAAGCATGGCTGTCTTGTGCGAAGAGGCTGCGGCGGCTTTTGGGAGCCACCTGCAACCGGGCCAGAAAAACAAAAAGGCGCCTGCACGGACCACGCAGGCGGCTGAGCCTGTGCATTCCGTGAAGACGCCGACGTCTGTTCGCCCAATCCACCGTTGCACTGGGCTGTACGCAGCCCACTTTGGCCGCAACTGGGTTCATGCAATGGCTGTGCCAGCTGCGTGCGGCACTGCAGTTTTAGGGTCTGGCAGGGCCGTGGCGCTTGTCCAATCAGCGAACGGTGCTATCCATTTCGAAGTGAAGGAGGCGGCAGTACCTCGAATGGTGCAGTGCAGCGAAACGGCCCGGCATGGCTTTGGTGCAGTGCACTGTTTTGGTGACCTGCCTCGGCACGCGGGCGGGGCCGGATTGGCCGTGGGGGCGCTGCAAGTGCGCAGCCTGTCGCACCGCACGCTGGCGGCCACCAAGTAGGACGGGTGACGGCTTGCGCGCTCCCTCGTCTCCGATTTGCTATGGAAAAAAGAGCTGAAAAGTCAATATCAATAAGCGCCAGGGTGCAAAAACTTCCAAACCCTAGCCTCGTGACCGTGGCCCCCGGCCTTCACGCCTCAGGTACTTGCCCGCACCGTCAACTCAAACCCCAGGTTCACCGAGTTCTGCTCTGGCACCTCGCCGCGCATCAGGGCCAGCAGCATCTGCGCGCTGGCTTCACCGATTGCCGAGCGCGGGGTGCGCACGGTGGTCAGCGGCGGCAGCATCTGGTCGCTGCCTGCCAGATCGTTGAACCCGGCGATGGCCAGCTGGCCGGGCACCGACAGGCCCAGGCGTTGCGCGGCCAGCACACCGCCCTGGGCCAGGTCGTCGTTGCAAAAGAAGATGGCATCCACACCCGGGCGGGTGCGCAGCACTTCTTCGAGCAGTTCGGCGCCCAGGCGGATGGAGGAGGGCTGAGAGCTCAGCAGCTCCAGCCGCGGGTCATACACGCCCGCGTCCTTGAGGCAGCGGCGGTAGCCCTCGGCGCGCTGCATGGTGCGCGGGTCGAGCTGCGCGGCGACAAAGGCCACATGGCGGCGGCCTTGGGCCAAGAGGTGCGCCGTCATGCTGTGCCCCGCGTCCTGCTGCGAAAAGCCCACGCAGTACACGCCGGGAGCCGACGTCATCTCCATCAGGTGCACGCAGGGCACACCGCTGGCGGCAATCATCTGGCGCGATGCCTCGGTGCGGTCGAACCCGGTGACTAGCAAGCCCGCCGGGCGGTGCGCGAGGTAGGTGCGCAGGAGTTGTTCTTCTTCCTGCGGGTCGTAGTGCGTGACGCCGATCAGCGCCTGGTAGCCGTGTGGGAACAGCGTGCGGTGCACGGCATCCAGCACGTCGACAAACAGCGCGTTGGACAGCAAGGGCACGAGCACCGGTACCTGCACGCTGCGTTGCGAGGCCAGCGCGCGGGCGGCAGGGTCGGGCACATAGCCCAGTTGCGCTGCGGCATCTTTCACGCGCTGCACCAATTCTTGTGCCACACCACGTTCGCCACGCAGCGCGCGCGATGCGGTGATGGGGCTGACACCTGCCGTGCGGGCGACGTCGCTGAGCGTCATGCGGCCGCTGGAGCGGCGCCGGGATTCTGGTTTGGTCAAGGGTTAACCCGAATTTGAGTGGGCGTTGGATCTGGTTAGGATAGCGCTGTCCAATGGCTTGGGCAACGTGGCTGGTCGTCTTTTTAACCGAAGTCGCTGAAATCACCACCGTAATTTGAGGCATCCCGCAGGGGTGCTTTTTTATGAGATCTTTGGATAGCGCTACCAATATGACTGTTTCGTCGTCTGTGTACCTGGTCGTGATGGGCGTGGCGGGCTGCGGCAAGTCGAGCCTTGGCCTGGCGTTGGCGCGGGCCGAGGGCTTGCCGCTGATCGAAGGGGACGACCACCACAGCCCCACCAGCCGCGAAAAAATGCGCAAAGGTGTTGCGCTCACCGACGCGGATCGCGAGGGTTGGCTCGTCACGCTGGGCGAGTTGCTGCAGGCCCATCCCGCTGGGGCGGTGCTGACCTGCTCGGCCCTCAAGCAGGCCTACCGCGACCGCCTGCGCAAGGCCTGCCCGGCGCTGCGGTTTGTGTTTCTGGAGATTGACCGCACGAGCGCCGGCCAGCGTGTGGCAGCCCGCGCGGGCACGCACTTTTTTTCCTCGGCGCTGGTGGACAGCCAGTTCGCCACGCTCGAATCGCCCGTGGGCGAGGCCGGCGTGCTGCGGCTGGATGCGATGGCCGACCTCACCACCCTGCAACAGCAGGCTTCGGCCTGGCTTGCCACGACGGAGGCTGCATGAACATGACAACCCCACCGGACCCGTCCGCCCCACAACGCACCGGCAAGCTGACGCGGGTTGCCGAGGCCCTGATGGCCGCCTGCCTGGGCGTGATGGCTGTGGCCGTCTTCGTCAACGTGGTGCTGCGCTACGGCTTTGGCAGTGGCGTGGTCGCCAGCGAAGAGCTCTCGCGCCTGTTGTTCGTCTGGATGGTGTTCATCGGCGCGGCCGCTGCCTACCCAAAGGGCGAACACATGGCGTTCACCACATTGGCCGGCCTGCTTGCCAAGCGCCCGGTGGCGTTTGGTGTGCTCACCGCCGCCATCCGCCTGCTGGTGATTGCGTCCTGCGCAATGCTGGCCTGGGGTGCCTGGGCCCAGGTGGTGGTGGGGGTGGACAGCCATTCCGTGGTGCTGGGCTACTCGTCTGCGCTGCTGCCGCTGCCGGCGTTTTTGTGCGCTGTCGCCATTGGCGTGATGGCGCTGGTGGAATTGATTCAACGCACACCGCTGGACCTCGGTCACGGCGCTGAGCTGGAGTGATGGCGATGGGTGCAGAAGCGCAAGCCTTCCTCGTGTTTTCCGTGGGCATGCTCATGCTCATGGCCACGGGCATGAACATGGGCCTGGCCCTGGTGCTGACCGGTGCCGGCATGGCCTGGGTGCTGGATTTCTGGGACGCGCAGCTGCTTGCCCAGAACCTCGTGGCCGGGGTCGACAGCTTTCCGCTGCTGGCCGTGCCGTTCTTCATCCTGGCGGGGGAGCTCATGAACTCGGGCGGCATCAGCCGCCGCATCATCGACATGGCGCAGGCCTGGGTGGGCCACATCCGCGGGGGCCTGGGCTACGTGGCCGTGGGTGCGGCCGTGCTGTTGTCGGCCATGTCGGGATCGGCCCTGGCCGACGCGGCAGCCATGTCGTCCATCTTGTTGCCCATGATGCGCAAGAACGGCTACCCGGTCGATTCCTCCGCCGGCCTTATCGCCGCGGGCAGCGTGATCGGCCCCATCATCCCGCCGTCGATGGCATTCGTGATCTACGGCGTGACCACCAACACCTCGATCTCGGCGCTGTTCATCTCGGGCGTGGTGCCCGGGCTGCTGATGGGCGCGGGCCTGCTCTTTGCCTGGCGCTGGGTACTGCGCGGCATGGTGCTGCCGCCGGGCCCCGCGCCGCTGCCGATGCGCGAGCGCCTGCGCGCCACAGGCAAGGCGTTCTGGGCGCTGCTGATGCCCGTCATCATCATCGGCGGCATGAAGTCGGGCATCTTCACGCCCACCGAAGCCGCCGTGGTGGCCGCGTTCTATGCGCTGGTGGTGGCCCTCTTCGTGCACCGTGAGATCCGCGTTGTGGAGATCTATGGCGTGCTGGTGCGCGCCGCCAAGACGACATCGATCGTGATGTTCCTGTGCGCCGGCGCCCAGGTGGCCAGCTACATGATCACGCTGGCCGACCTGCCCAGCGTGTTGACAGGATGGCTGGGCCCGCTGGTCGAGAACCCGCGCATGTTGATGACGGTGATGATGATCGTGCTGGTGCTGATCGGCACGGCGCTGGACCTCACGCCCACCATCCTGATCTTTGCGCCGGTGATGCTGCCGATCGCCGTCAAGGCGGGGATCGACCCGGTCTACTTCGGCCTGATGTTCGTGCTCAACGGCTCCATCGGCCTCGTCACGCCGCCCGTGGGCACGGTGCTCAACGTGGTGGCTGGCGTGGGGCGCATCTCCATGCCGACCGTGATCCGCGGGGTCAATCCGTTCTTGCTGACCTACGTCGTGATCATGGCGCTGCTGGTGGTGTTTCCACAGATCGTGACCGCGCCTGTGGCCTGGATGCGCTGACCCCGACCTTCCCTCTTTTTCCCGTGCCTTTGCTTTCTCTCTTTTCCCTTGCCAATCAATGGAGACAACCATGAAGACTTTCCGCCGTACCTTGCTGGCCGCCCTCTCGGTGGCCGCTCTCGCTGCCTCATTCCAGGCTGCAGCCCAGGACTTCAAGCCGCGCATCATCCGTTTTGGCTACGGCCTCAATGAAGTGTCCAACCAGGGCCGCGCCTCCAAGCTTTTTGCCGAAGAAGTCGAGAAGGCCTCGGGCGGCAAGATGAAGGTGCGCGCCATCGGCGCCGCCGCATTGGGCTCCGACGTGCAGATGCAGCAAGCACTGATCGGCGGTGCGCAGGAGATGATGGTCGGCTCCACCGCCACGCTGGTCGGCATCACCAAGGAAATGGCGATCTGGGATACGCCCTTCCTGTTCAACAACGCCAAGGAGGCGGACGTCGTGCTCGACGGCCCCGTCGGCCAGAAGGTGATGGACAAGCTGCAAGAAAAAGGCCTCGTGGGCCTGGTGTATTGGGAGAACGGTTTTCGCAACCTGACCAACAGCAAACGCCCCGTCACCAAGCTCGAAGACATGAACGGCATCAAGCTGCGCGTGATGCAGAACAACGTCTTCCTCGACAGCTTCAAGACCCTGGGCGCCAACGCCGTGCCACTGCCGTTCTCCGAGCTGTTCTCGGCACTGGAGACCAACACGGTGGACGGCCAGGAGAACCCCTACAACACCATCCTGTCGAGCAAGTTCTATGAGGTACAGAAGTACCTCACGGTGACTAACCACGTCTACAGCCCCTGGATCGTGCTGGTCAGCAAGAAGTACTGGGACGGCCTGTCGAAAGCCGAGCAGAAGGTGCTGCTCGACGCTGCCAAGAAGAGCCGCGACTTCGAACGCCAGGACACCCGCGATGAGGCCAACAAGGCCCTGGCCGAGCTCAAGGGCAAGGGCATGCAGGTCAACGAACTGTCCCCCGCCGAAGCCAACCGCATGCGCGAAAAGCTGGGTGCGGTGAACACCAGCATCGCCGCCAATGTGGGTGAAAGCCTGTGGAAGGAAGTGCAGGGCGCAGTGGCTGCCGCGCGAGGTGGGAAGTAGCCACAGGGGCGCGGCCGGGGGGTTGGGGCCATCTGTGCTCGGCCCCGCGTGTGGCTTCAAGTCATTGTGAAAGACCGGCCCGCCACAAAGCGCCTTGCAAGGTGCGTTGGGGCTCGGTCTCGTGCTGCACCAGCCAATGCAGGCCATCGCTGGAGACGGCCTGCAGGTTGAAGTCGCTCACCGGCGGGGTAAGTTCCTGCAGCCGCAGCGGGCTGCTTTGCAGGTCGATGCGGTACAGATGGCTGTTGACTTGCAGGCCCAGCCAGCGGCCGTTGGTGGAGAACGCAACCTGCTGCTGGCCGGTTCTCCGATTGGTGGGCGGTTTTGTGTAGGGGGCATGTGCCAGCGTGGCTACCTGCTTCATTTCCGGATACTTGAAGATCTTGATGGAGTTGTGGTTGAGATACACGAGCCAGGAGCCATCGGGCGACACAACGGGCTGGTCTGGGGGCAACTCGGCTGTCTCAACCGGCTCCGGATGACCGCATGGCAGCTCGGCACATGGGTAGGGTTCGTTGTCAGGGTTCTTGGCAAACGCTTCCCGCGCGAACGGAAGTGCGAAGAGCTTGCGGTCAGACCATTCAGACATGCCTAAAAGACGCGTCCCGCTGGAATGCACCATCAGCCAGCGTCCTTGGGGGTCGAGCGTAGGGGTCAGCCGTCGGGCATCGCCAAACGGCATGATGAAGGCCCGACCTGTGGCCATCTCGCACACGGCCAGCGGCTTGGGTGGCTGTGGGCCCGTGGGTGCTAGCTGATTGGCGAACCAGCTGTCGGTGAAAGCGGCGTTTGTTAACCAGCCCACGCGTGGAAACTGGCATACGCTGCGCTTTTCCTCCAGATCGTAGACGTCGCTGACTGCGCCGTAGTAGTTGGGCGTGAAGTCATCCTCGCCTGGCCGCGGTCCGTTGCGCACGGCATACCGGCCGTTGGGACTCAGGAGGTCTGCCTTGCTGCCAATGCCCTGCTGCAAATCGGCAGTGATCCAGCCGTGCCTGCCGCCATTGATGTAGTGGAGTTGGCCGTTGGGACTGAACAGCACTTGACTCAAGCCCAGCAGGGGGTCCCTCGGGATGCGCGCCAGGGGCTTGAGGGGCTGGGTACTCCACAACTCCAGCCCATTGACATCCCGGTGTGCAAATCGATCCCCCGTGGGCGAGAAAACAAGTTGTTCACTTCCTCCGTCACCGCCCAAGCTGCCGACTGGCTCCAATCGCACGGATCGAGTGCTGACTTCGGTGGTGTTGCCTGAAACGGCGGCAGGCTGAACCGCGTGGGCGGACCCGGGGACTGCGGCCTGCAGGCAAGCGGTGGTCAATACGGCTAAAGCGACGGCACTGGCGCGGGGGCGTGGCGCTGTGTGCGGCAGTGGGCGCTCGGAAGTGCAGCAGATATAGGGCATGGATCGATCTGGCGTAGGCGTGAACACCGTCCAAGGCTGGCAGGCGACCTGGCGCAGACAGCTCAAAGAGCCCCCGCGCAGCCCATCAGCGGCAGGTTCACGGGATGGATGAAAAGGCGATGCCTCCGTGGAAGCACTTGAGGAAGTGCGACAAGTGGGGCAATGCTTTGGTCGTGGCGAGTCCTTGGGCTTCGTTGCCCCATGTGAACACGCGCGCCTGGATGGACGCAGTTTCCAGATCGGGTTTGTTGGTTTTGGTATAGCCGTTGATGGGGCGGCCATTGACCATGATGGGCCCGTTCAATACCACCCAGTGATTCTTGTAGGTGCTTCCCCCGGCCCCTTGGAACATGGCAGCGGACACCAGCATCACCACCCAACCGCTCGCTTGGTAGGGAGCGAGGTCCAGCAATTCGTTCCAGTCCGCGCACGGGATGATTTCGTTGGTGTTATCGAGCAAGGTGGTAGCGCCTGCCGCGTTGAACCAACCCTGCATATATTTGGGGCGCGTGATCGCCGACACCGTCGCACTCGGGTGGTCGTAGTCTGCAAATGGATTCAGGTCGGGACTGTCGTTGCGCAAACTCGCCATGCTGATCCAATCCACCGCATTGATGTCGGCAGCGCCCGGTATCGTTGTCTGCGAATTCGGGGCCAAGGTTTCCGCAGTGGTCTTCACCTGCGCGCTGGGCTGGACGCTCCGTTTGCCCAAGGTGGCAGGCCGGCCGGCCCACAGGTCGATGATGTGGTTGACGTAAAGGTCGGGCCGGTCCTGGATCAGGCAGAACATGAAGGCTGCAGGGCCGCACAAGCTGGTTTGGCCCTGCGACGGCCAAGTGGTGCTCCCCCCGCTCACCCGCACGCCCAACTGGTCGGCCAATTCCACGTTGTTCACGCTCCAGGCTTTGTACCCGTCAAATTGGCGGGTATTGCGGAGTTGGTTAATAAGTGCGGTGGCTGTAGACAGCGCGGCAGCGTTGATCATGAAACGTCGAGTTGAATTGAAGAGCAGAGCGCGCTATTGCTGTGTCCGCGAATGGACTGGCGTGCAGAAATTCTATGGGCGGTAGGCAGAGGTGCAGATGTAAGGTTCTGTTTCCCGGTGGTGGTCCGCAAGGCGTTGACGAGCGACCAAAAAGAGAAAAGCCGGAGCCCTTTTCAGGGCTCCGGCTTGGATCGGAGTGGCGACTGCGAGACAGCCGCCATTTCTCGGACGACGCTGATTACATCGAGCCGATTTCGCCCGAAGGGATCTGGCCGGTGCGCAGGGCTTCAGCAGCCTGGGCACGCACGGCGGCGCGGTCGGCGGTGGACTTGTAGGTCACGACGCGCGAACCTGCTGGCTCGGTGCTGCGGGTCTGTGCCACGGTGGCGCCTTCGGCTTGCACTTCGGCGCGGGTGCGGTTGGTTTCGAACTTGGTGGCGAACTGCGAAGCGTCGGCTTCGTCAGCCTGGGCACCAAAAGAAGCGAAAGCGGCAACGGCGGCGATGGAGAGGAAACGTGCGGTGTTGTTCATGGTGAAACTCCTGTGAAATTCAAAAATTGGAATGTGGCGTACGAGTGGGGGGCTGAGAAAGCTGGGACTCAAAAAGAATCAACCGCCTTCAGCAGGGCCCACGCGGCCGGTGCGCATGGCTTGGGCAGCGGCCTCGGCGCGCACTGCAGCGCGGTCGGCTGTGGACTTGTAAGTCACCACGCGGGAGCCGGCGGGTTCCTGGCTGCGCATCTGGACGGCGTTGGAGGCTTCGGCCACCACTTCAGCGCGGGTGCGGCTGGTTTCGAATTGGGTGGCAAATTGCGAAGCGTCGGCTTCGTCGGCTTGGGCACCGAAAGAAGCGAAAGCGGCAACGGCGGCGATGGAGAGGAAGCGTGCGGTGTTGTTCATGATGAAGGTCCTTTGAATTAAATAAAGCGTCTCAAGAAAGCCGGGAAAAGGCGGAACAGCGAAAGATGCCAACTGCGAGATCCCGGGTTCGGTGAGTCGCCTTGCGGGTTCGGCTCATCGATGGGATGAACTGTACGCCGGCGACGTCCAGAGAAAAACCGCCTGGTCGCAAACTAACTATTCCAGTATTGGAAACAATCAGACTGCTCTTGCCTGAATTGCGTGAAGCTTTTTGGGTTAGCTCCACCGCTGCCTTGCGGCCCAGGTCACCTGGCGTTGAACTCTTGGGAAGTGCGTTGAACATGGGCTCTATCGTGCCCATCAGCGCGTGTGGCGTGGTCTCGTCGCGGTTTCGGTTCTTTTCAGTTTGTTTCGCTCCGGACCGAATGCAACAGACACGAAACAACTACGGGTGCGAATGGGCCACAAAGCGCGGCAAATCGGGCTAGCGCGGGTTGCGCTGGCCGGGGTTATGGGCTGAAATCAGTGGCATCTATTCCATGTCTAGAGGGAGGTTCTCATGACCGTCGTCTCCAAAATTCTTCAGAGCAAGCCTGACGCCACTGTGCAGACCATCGCACCCGGCTCCTCGGTGTTCGAGGCCCTGAAGCTCATGTCCGACAAGGGCATCGGCGCTTTGGTCGTCACGGAAGGCCCCACCATCGTGGGCATCTTCACCGAGCGGGACTACGCGCGAAAAATTGCGCTCATGGGCCGCACGTCGTCGATCACCCAGGTGCGCGACGTGATGACCACCGCCGTGTTGTTCGTGCGGCCGGACCAGACCAGCGAGCAGTGCATGCAGCTCATGAGCACCAACCGGCTGCGCCACTTGCCTGTGGTGGAGGATGGCGCCCTCGTCGGCATGATCTCGATTGGCGACTTGGTCAAGGACATCATCTCGGAGCAGAAATTCATCATCGAGCAGCTGGAGCAGTACATCAGCGGCGCGCGGTGACGCTGTAGGGGAGTCCCAGGGGTCCCCGCGACGGGGCGCAGCAGCGTCGCGAAGTGGTGTTGTGTTGTAAATGCGCGCGATATCTATAAAGGCTACCGCTGCATTTCACTCACGTTTCAGTCCAATGCCGCAGTGCACCCGTGCCGTTACGCTCGAGCAGAGACCCAAATAAAAATGGGGGCTGACTTCGCAAGTCAGCCCCCATTTCTTGTCTGCTGTGCATCCACGCGCGCAACCCGTGATGCGCTGGCGCGTGCTCCCCGGCGCTACCGTCGGCTACGACGATTTCAGGCCGCCTTCTCCACGTGCCCCTGGCGCGTGTACAGAAAATCGATCACGGCCTTGCGGTAGTGCACGTAGCGCGGGTCTTCGGCTAGCTCCACGCGGCGGCGGGGGCGGGGCAGATCGACCTGCAGCACCTCGCCGATGGTCGCGGCGGGGCCGTTGGTCATCATCACGATCTTGTCGGAAAGCAGCACAGCCTCGTCCACGTCGTGCGTCACCATGACGACGGTGCTCTGCGTGCGGGCGACGATCTCCAGCAGCTCGTCCTGCAGCTTGGCGCGGGTGAGGGCGTCAAGGGCGCCAAAGGGCTCGTCCATCAGCAGCACTTGCGGTTCCATCGACAGGGCGCGGGCGATGCCCACGCGCTGCTTCATGCCGCCCGAGATTTCACCGGGGCGCTTTTGGCCCGCAGGCGTCAGGCCGACCAATGCCAGGGCGGCGTCGGTGCGGGCTTTGAGTTGGGCCTTGTTTTCCTTGCCGCCAAACACACGTTCCACCGCCAGGTAGATGTTGTCAAAGCAGGTGAGCCAGGGCAACAGCGAGTGGTTCTGGAAAACTACAGCACGCTCGGGTCCGGGCCCGCTGATCTCCTTGTTGGCGCAGATCAGCGCACCATTGGTGGGCGTGGTCAGGCCAGCGATCAGGTTCAGCAACGTGGACTTGCCGCAGCCCGAGTGGCCGATCAGCGCCACGAACTCGCCCTTGGCGATGGTCAGGTTGATGTCGCGCAGCGCGGGGAACATGCCCTTGGCGGTCTTGAAGGTCTGCTCGACGCCCTGGACCTGGATGAATTTGGTAGTGAGAGATGTGTTCATGAGGAACTCCTGGTTTTTTACGAGGACCACCGTGGAACCGGCTTTGCCGGGCCACTGGTGGTGCCCCCTGGAGGGGGTGACGCGCCGCAGGCGCGGCTCAGGGGTAGGTCAAGCCTTGACCTCTTCAAACGTAAATGCGGTGGCCAGCTTGATGAGCGCAAACTCCAGCACCAGCCCGACGATGCCGATCACGAAGATCGCGATGATGATGTTCTTGACGTTGAGGTTGTTCCACTCGTCCCACACCCAGAAGCCGATACCCACGCCGCCGGTCAGCATCTCGGCCGCCACGATCACCAGCCACGCGGTGCCTACGGCCAGGCGCACGCCGGTCAGCATGTAAGGCAGTACGGCGGGGAACAGGATCTTGGTGGCGATCTTCCACTCGCTCAGGTTGAGCACGCGGGCTACGTTCATGTAGTCCTGCGGCACGCGCTGCACGCCGACGGCGGTGTTGATGATCATGGGCCAGATGGAGCAGATGAAGATGGTCCAGATGGCGGCCGGGTTGGCACCCTTGAACACCAAGAGGCCAATCGGCAGCCAGGCCAGCGGCGACACGGGGCGCAGCAGGCTGATGAGCGGATTGAACATGCGCGACAGGAAGTTGAAGCGCCCGATTACAAAGCCGGCCGGGATGCCCACCAGTGCCGCCATGCCAAAGCCCACCGCCACGCGCTGCAGGCTCATCAGCACGTTCCAGCCCACGCCCTGGTCGTTGGGGCCGTTGCGATAGAACGGGTTGCTGAATACATCGAGTGCCTGCTTCCAGGTCTCCAAGGGCGTAGGGATGCTGTTGCCCGTGCTCACGGACACCACGGCCCACAGCGCCACCAGCAGGCCCAGGCCACAGGCGGGTGGAAGTACCGCCAGCCAGAAGCTGCGCGAGATGGCAGCCCAGTCGCGTCCCGCGGCTGCGGGCGCAGCGGCAGCCGTCGACGCCGCAGGGCGCGCGCCGCTGGTTGTTTGAGAGGCTTTTGATGCTCTAGCGCTTGATGTATTTGCGCTTGTAGCTACATTATTCATAGCATTGTGTGCAGCCGCGGGAGCTGCATCCATCGGGGTGTGAAAAACGGCGCTGACCATGGTGGTCTCCTTGAAAAGGGCGGGCTGGCGGATCGGGGACGTCAGGACGGCGCTCAGGCCTTGATCTTGAAGCTGTCGGCGTACTTGGCCGGGTCCTTGCCGTCCCACACCACGCCATCGAGCAGCTTGCTGGTGCGCATTTCGGCCTTGGGCAGGGGCGTCTTGGAGGCCGCCGCGGCCTGCTTGTAGACATCGATGCGGTTCACGGCCTTGGCCACGCCCAGGTAGTCTGGGTGGTCCTTGATCAGGCCCCAGCGCTTGTGCTGCGTGAGGAACCACATGCCGTCCGTGAGGTAGGGGAAGTTGACCGTACCCTCGTTGAAGAACTTCATGTGGTTGGGGTCGTCCCAGGTCTTGCCCATGCCGTCCTGGTAGCGGCCCAGGATGCGCTGGTTGATCGCATCGACACCCGTGTTCACGTAGGCCTTGCCGGCAATGGTTTCGGCCATCTTGGTCTTGTTGGCCAAGCCTTCGTCGATCCACTTGCTCGCTTCGAGGATGGCGGCCGTCACGGCGCGGGCCGTGTTGGGGTACTTCTGCACGAACTCAGACGTGGTGCCCAGCACCTTTTCGGGGTGGTCCTTCCAGATGTCCTGTGTGGTGGCGGCGGTGATGCCGATGCCGTCCATGATGGCGCGGTGGTTCCACGGCTCGCCCACGCAGAAGCCGTCCATGTTGCCCACGCGCATGTTCGCCACCATTTGCGGCGGCGGCACGGTGATGACCTTGGCGTCCTGCATGGGGTTGATGCCGTGTGCGGCCAGCCAGTAGTACAACCACATGGCATGTGTGCCGGTCGGGAAGGTTTGCGCAAAGGTGTACTCGCGCTTTTCGCTGGCCATCAGCTTGGCCAGGCCCGCGCCGTTGACCGCGCCCTTGTCGGCGAGCTTTTTCGACAGCGTGATGGCCTGGCCGTTCTGGTTCAGGTTCATCAGCACGGCCATGTCCTTCTTGGGGCCGGCGAGGCCCAGGTGCACGCCGTAGACAAGGCCGTAGAGAACATGGGCAAAGTCCAGTTCCCCGGTCACGAGCTTGTCGCGCACGCCGGCCCACGAGGCTTCCTTGGTGGGGATGATGGTCACGCCGTATTTCTTGTCGATGCCCAGCACCGACGCCATCACCACGCTGGCGCAGTCGGTCAGCGGGATGAAACCGATCTTCACTTCTTTCTTCTCAGGGGCGTCCGACCCCTGGGCGTGCACCAGGGCGCGCAGGGCTGGGCTGACGCCGACGGCGCCCACGGTAGCGGCCTGCAGCACGGTGCGGCGGTTGAGGCTGGTTTTGAGCAGATCGGTCATGGGGCGTTTCCTCGAAGCGTTAAAAACGAAAAGGCGTCCACACCACACCCCGCGAGATGCACGCATGCATACGTCGGGGCGGGTGGGGACGCCTTTGTCCATTACGAAGCATTGGGGCTTCGTATCAGCACCGACCCGCCATTGGGCCGCTGCTGTCTGGGGCAAGACCGCCATTGGTCTTGCAAGGGTTAACGCAAGCTGCGTGCCAGCCGTTTGCGCACCGGCATCGCGCCAATGCGGAGCACGCATTGCTACCAAATGGATAGCTATAAGTGCTTATGAATAAAGCGCTAGCGGCCTGTTTGGCGTGAAAATGTGCGGAGATGGTGCGCGCTGAGGGGGCTGCACTGCCTTTGTGCGGTGCACCATCTGGGGAGCATTGCCGGATGGGGCGCGGCCCACGCGCACAAGGCATGGCGAGAGCGCCCATAGTGAGTGCATCGTTGCCCTTCCAGAGGGGGCAGCGGCTTGAGAGAAGGGCCGGGCGCCGCGCCTCCAAGTCTGTCGTGGGCAGGTGGCAGGTAGGGCGGCCCGAAGGGCTGTCGCCTCTGGTGGCTGAACGAGGCGCGCGCAGCGCCTCAGTCAGACGTCCCCAGTTCAGCCGAGCAGATCCATCACGTCGAGCATGCGCTGGGCCACGTCCACGAGCTTGAGGCCCTTGTCCATCGCAGTCTTGCGCAGCTTTTCGTAGGCGGCTTGTTCGGTGAGGCCCTGGCGCTGCATGAGCAAGCCCTTGGCGCGGTCGATGGTCTTGCGGTCCTTGAGCTCGGTCTTGGCGTCGGCCAACTCGGCGCGCAGGGCCTGTTCGTGCTGAAAGCGCGCCATCGCCACATCCAGGATGGGGCGGATGCGCTGCGGCGCAAGGCCGGCCACGATGTAGGCCGAGACACCCGCGGCCACGGCATCCTTGACGTGCGAGGTGTCTTCGTCGTTGGTGAACATGACGATGGGCCGGCGCTCGTGGCGCGTGGCAACCACCACATGCTCCAGCGCATCGCGGGCTTCGCTTTCGGCGTCCACGATGATGAGGTCGGGCTGCAGCTGCGCGATGCGCTCGCTCAAGAAGACATCGGCCGGCAGCGTGGCCACCAGGTTGAAATTGTTCTCCAGCAGCCCGATGCGCAGCGCCCGCGACCGATCCGCCTGCAGCACGGCATGCTCGTCGGTAGGGTCGGCAACGGCCAGGTCAGGGGCCACCACCACGATGCGCAGAGACTCGTTCATACCCCGGAGCATAAGCAATTTTTACGCCATAAATTGGTGCGCCGAAGCAGTGCAACGAAGGGCGTCCCCATAGGACGAGCGCGGGCGCGCACTACAAGCCAGCGTTGCAGGGCCTGAAACTTGCTAATTATTTGGTGATTGGCAGGGCATACCCGATAGCGCCTTGCCGTCTGGCTCGCATATACATCTGGTCACATTGACATATTGATGAGGATTCCGCATGAACAAGCACATTGACCGGCGCCGATTTTCCGGTGCGCTGGCCGTCACCACCACCGTGGCTGTCTCGGGGGCGCTGATGCTGTTGTCCGGCTGCAGCAAGGTACCCGACACGATCAAGATCGGCGTCGCCCAACCCCTGAGCGGCCCGCTGGGTGCCTTGGGGCAGGACTTGCTCAACGGCGTGAACCTGGCCGTGGCCGAGCTCAACAAGGGCGGCTACAGCGTGGATGGCAAGCGGGTGACGCTGGAAGTCGTGGCTGTGGACGACAAGGCCGACGCCGCCACCGGCAAGACCGTGGCCCAGCAATTGGTAGACGCTGGCGTGGTCGCCGTGATCGGGCACCTGAACTCGGGCGTGAGCATCGAGACCGCGCCCATCTACGCCGCCAAGGACATCGCGCAGATCGCCATCTCGACCAACCCCAAGTTCACGCAGATGGGCTTCCCCACCACGTTCCGCATGGTGGCCAACGACACCTTGCAGGCGCGCGCCATTGGCTCGTTTGCTGCCACCCAATTGGGCGTTGCGCGTTATGCCGCATTGGACGACGGCACACCCTACGGCAAGGGCCTGGCCGACGGCGCCGCTGCGCAGCTCAAGGTCGAGAAGAAGGAAGTGGCGGTGCGCAAGTCGTTTGACGACAAGACCACCGCGTTTGACGAACTGGCTGCCGAACTCAAAGCCGCCAAGGTCGAGGTGATCGTCTCCACCCTCAACGACTTCCAGGCGCTGGCGCTGCTCGAAGCCCTGCGCAAGATCGGCCACACCAAGGTGAGCCTGCTGGGCGGCGACACCATCAAGACCACCGACATGACCAAGGGCGCGGGCATCATCGAGGGCGTGTACGCCACCTCGCCGGTGCTCGAAGCCAAGGAGTTCTCGACCGGCAAGCCGTTCCTTGAAAAATACATCGAGGCCTACAAGAAGCCGCCGGCCTACGGCGGGCACTACAGCTACGACAGCACCTATGTGCTGACGGCCGCGATCCAGAAGGCCAAGTCGGCCGACCCCAAAGAGATCACCAAGGCCATGCACAGCATCAACGGCTATGCGCCGGTGATCGGCACCATGACCTGGGACGATAAGGGTGAGCAGCGCTACGGCGCGGTGGGCGTGTACGAGCTGCGCAGCGGCAGCTGGGAGCTGCGGATGCGGTCCGACCGCTGGTAGTAACAAGACAGAGACGGGCGAGCGGGCCCCGCCATTCGGACAGTGCGTGGGTGATGAACCCGCTCCATCCGTTGCGCGCCGCTCCGCGCGGCACAACCCCTGCTGGTGACCCGCCCGCAGGGGTTTTTGCTTCAGGGTCCGCGAGGGGCCGGGTTTTACACTCGGGGCATGAGTCTGCTGATCCTTGGAATCGAATCGTCGTGCGACGAAACCGGCGTGGCCCTGGTGCGCTCCACCAGCGGCGATGCCGTGCCCACTTTGTTGTCGCACGCGCTGCACAGCCAGATCGAGATGCACCAAGCCTATGGCGGCGTGGTGCCTGAGCTTGCAAGCCGCGACCACATTCGCCGCGTGTTGCCCCTGGCCACGCAGGTCCTTAACGAATCGGGCCAGACGCTGGCCGACGTGGACGTGGTGGCCTACACACGCGGCCCCGGGCTGGCGGGCGCGCTGCTGGTAGGGGCTGGGGTGGCCTGCGCGCTGGGGGCTGCGTTGGGCAAGCCGGTGCTCGGCGTGCACCACCTCGAAGGACACCTGCTCTCGCCCTTCCTGAGCGCGGACCCGCCTGAGTTTCCGTTCGTCGCCTTGCTCGTGTCCGGCGGCCACACCCAGCTGATGCGCGTGGACGGCGTAGGCCGCTACGAGATTCTGGGCGAGACCATCGACGACGCCGCCGGCGAAGCGTTCGACAAGTCCGCCAAGCTCATGGGCCTGGGCTACCCCGGCGGCCCTGCGCTGTCGCGGCTGGCGGAGCAGGGCAGTGCCACTGCATTCAAGCTGCCCCGGCCGCTGCTGCACAGCGGGGACCTGGATTTCTCTTTTGCCGGGCTCAAGACGGCGGTGCTGACGCAGGCCAAAAAACTGGGCGACGAGCTGGAGGCGCGCAAGGCGGACTTGGCTGCAAGTACCGAGGCTGCCATCGTGGATGTGCTGGTGAAGAAGACGTTGACGGCGCTCAAGCAGACGGGTTTGAAGCGTGTGGTGGTGGCCGGGGGCGTGGGGGCCAATCGGCATTTGCGGGCCCAGCTGAATGCGGCGTGTGCGGCGGCCAAGGTGCGGGTGCATTACCCGGAGCTGCATTTGTGCACGGACAACGGCGCGATGATTGCCATGGCGGCGGCGATGCGGTTACAGGCGGGGCAGCAGGAGGCTAACAGCGACTATGCGTTTGATGTGAAGCCGCGGTGGCCGTTGGATGCGATTGCGGCAGGGGCTTGATGAGCTTGTCGAGACGCCGGTGCTTTGCGTTCCAGAAACCGTTTACATGCCGAGCCGTTCGCAACCCAGACCGTTCAGGCTGAGCCTGTCGAATCCTTTGCGCGTCTTCACTATCCGTTCGGGTTGAGCTTGTCGAAACCTGGGCGCTGCTCGCTAGCTCGCTGGTTTGAGAGGTGTGCCTGAGCTGAGGGCGGGAGCCGGGGTGCGCGCCCGGCGGCGCGGTAACTTTCTTTCGCGTCGCCGAAAGAAAGTCACCAAAGAAAGGGCGACCCCCAGTCTGCGACCCCTTCGCGGTGCGAAGGGGCAACCTGTGTCGGGGCGGTTGCGGGGTGCGCCGCAGAACTCACTGCGCTGCGTCGCAGCTCCGTTCGAACAGCTGCGGCGAGTCAGTTCACGAAGCATGGGCGCTCCGACGCCCATGCCACCCCGCAACCGCCCCGCCGCAGGCGCAGCCAGCAGGGGGTTGGACAGCCGAACATCCAAACAGCCCCACGGGCCATTGCTGCGCTCGGCCCAGAGGGGCGCAAGCGCTTCGCGCTGCGCAGGTGGGGCCGAGCGTAGCGACGGCCCGAATGGATGTCCGATCCCGGCGGGCTCCCTTCTGGATGCGCCTGGGGCGCGCAGGGCGCGGGGTGGCACGCGCGTCGGAGCGCGCGTGCTTCGTGAACTGACTCACCGCAGTTGTCCGAGCGGAGCGCCGCAGGCGCGCAGCGAGTTCTGCGGTGCACCCCGTGACCGAGCACCCCAGGTTGCCCCGTAGCGCAGCGAAGGGGTCGCAGACAGCAGGGTCGCCTTCTCTTTGGTGACTTTCTCTTGGCGATCCAAGAGAAAGTTACTGCGCCGCCGGGCGCACATCCCGGCCTCCGCCCTGAACAAAAGCACGCGGCCAGATCAGCACACGAGCCCTGGCTTCGACAAGATAGCCAGAACGGTTGATGGGATAAAACCACTATCAAAACAGGAGCTTCCAGCGCTTTATGGATAAGCGCCAGAGCCCAAAAAGAACTAGAAAAAATCAGAACGGATAGTGCCGCGCAGTCGTCTGCACCGTAATCCACCGCAGCTCCGTAAACTCCCGCACCCCCGCCATCC
>SDXZ01000272.1 GCA_004210805.1 Acidovorax sp. | reverse complement strand
GCGGCAAGATGTGGGACGCCAACGGCCGCCTGAAGGACGTGAAGGCCGTGATGCCCGAGTCGACCTTCGCCCGCATCTACCAGGAGATCATCAACTTCTGCAAGTGGCACGGCGCGTTCGACCCCAAGACCATGGGCACGGTGCCCAACGTGGGCCTGATGGCGCAGCAGGCCGAAGAGTACGGCTCGCACGACAAGACCTTCGAGATCGCCGAAGACGGCGTGGCCAACATCACCGACCTGGCCACGGGCGAAGTGCTGCTCTCCCAGAACGTGGAAGCCGGTGACATCTGGCGCATGTGCCAGGTCAAGGACGCCGCGATCCGCGACTGGGTGAAGCTGGCTGTCAACCGCGCCCGCAATTCCGGCATGCCCGTGGTGTTCTGGCTCGACTCGTACCGTCCGCACGAAAAGGAACTCATCACCAAGGTGAAGATGTACTTGCACGAGCACAACACCGTCGGCCTCGACATCCAGATCATGAGCCAGGTGCGTGCGATGCGCTACACGCTGGAGCGCGTGATCCGCGGCCAGGACACGATCAGCGCCACCGGCAACATCCTGCGCGACTACCTGACGGACCTGTTCCCCATCATGGAACTGGGCACCTCGGCCAAGATGCTGTCCATCGTTCCTTTGATGGCCGGTGGCGGCATGTACGAAACCGGTGCGGGCGGCTCGGCCCCCAAGCACGTGCAGCAACTGGTGGAAGAAAACCACCTGCGCTGGGATTCGCTGGGCGAGTTCCTGGCGCTGGCCGTGTCGTTTGAAGACCTGGGCCTGAAGACCGGCAACGACAAGGCCAAGGTGTTGGCCAAGACGCTGGACGCCGCCACGGGCAAGCTGCTGGACAACAACAAAAACCCTTCGCCCAAGACCGGCCAGCTGGACAACCGCGGCAGCCAGTTCTACCTGGCGCTGTACTGGGCCCAGGAACTGGCCGCCCAAACGGCCGACGCGGACTTGGCCGCCAAGTTCGCGCCGCTGGCCAAGCAGCTTGCCGAGAACGAGCAGAAGATCGTGGAAGAGCTCAATGCCGTGCAAGGCCAGCCCACCGACATCGGCGGCTACTACCTGCCCGACACCGCCAAGCTCGATGCCGTGATGCGCCCCAGCAAGACGCTGAACGACGCGCTCGCCTCCGTCAAGGCCTGAAGAAACGAAGCTCCCTGAGTCGCTGCGCGCATTCCCCCGAGGGGAACCCCCGCCCGTGCGGCGGGGCGGCCCTTGCTCCGCGGCGCTGGCGTGGGCCGGGCCGGTTGTACGGCGCGGTGGGCGCAGCGGTTTTTGAGTGAAATAGGCCGCCAGCGCTTATCCTATAAGCGCAAGTAGCTATAATTTTCATAGCACGCCAAACAAAGGCTCTGCTGCAAGGCAGGGCCTTTGTGCTTTGTAGCGCCTGTCAGTGGCTCAGGGCCGTTCGCGCTCGTACACCCGGCTGGCCAGCGGTGCAGGCACGTAGGCCGGCAGGAAGGCACAGCCTTTGCCGAATGCAGCTTCGTTGGCGGGGCACTGCTGGGCAATGCTTTCGGGCGTGGGCTTGACGCCCTCGTCCACCCAGCGCAGCAGCGCGGTCATCAGCGTGGGGTAGGTCGGGTCGCTCAGGTAGCTGTGGCCGTTGTGGCGCGTGAAGGTCTGCACCAGCCGCGCACCGCTGCCACCCTGCTCCATCGTGGCCTTGAACTGCGCATCCAGCTCAACGAACGCGGTGGGGTCATCGACGCCTTTCACAGTGAGCACCGGCACGGGGATGCGGCCGGTGGGGTCCGTGTCTTCGGCGAAGCGCGCAACGGCCTTCGGGTCGGCCCGGTAGCGCAGCACACCCGCGTTGAGCGCAGCGTCGTCCGCAGACCCCTTGTAGACCACGCCCCGGTTGCCGAACGGGCTCGCGCCGCCGGTGCGGTGGTGCACCACGTCGCGCATGTGGAAGGTGGCCCAGTTCATGTGGCCCTGGATCGAGCTGGCCGGGATGCGGATCACCTCCACGATGGTCTGGACCTTGCGCTGCTGATCTGGCGTGCGCTCTGCCGCGGGCTTGTTCAGCCCCAGGCATTCGTTGAGCCGGCCCTGCAGGTCGGCCTGCGTCATCGCCGCATCGTGCGGCAGCCCGGTGTTGAGCGGGTAGGCCACCTCCGTAGGCCGGGGATGGTTGCCGCACAGGTACTGGTAGACCACGCGCAGGTCGGTGCGAAAGTCGTACGACCGGGTGCCGCCGGCCAGCACGCCGCTGGTGAGCAGCACGGCGTCGTACGGCCGCTTGCCGTCAACCGTGCGCTGGAACATCTCGGCCCCCTTGGCGGCCACGCCGGCGCCCCACGACTGGCCGTGCAGGATGGTGCGCTGCGGCTGGGCCACATGCTGCGCAAAGATCTGCCGCAGGCGCTCGGTGTCTTCAGCCGCGGCACGCACTTCCACGCCGCCCTGGCGGAACGTGCTGCCCGCCCAGGCATAGCCCGCGCGGACCATGATGGACCAGCGCTCCAGATCCTCCACCGCGCGCTCGGCCTTGGGCGCGCCGAGGGTCGGGCCGCCATGCGCATGCATCACCAGCACCTTGTTCCACTGTTGGGGAATGGCGATGAGGTAGTAGGCACCAGCGGAGTCCTGGCCCGCGAGGCAGCGCGCGACGGCAGCCAGCTCTTTGGGGCAGGCTGTGGCTGTGGGCGCCGCCTCGCGCGTTGCCAATGCCGGTGCGGTGCGCGCGGCCGACGGGGGTGTAGGCTGCACCGGGGCACAAGCAGCGCCCAGGCTGGCCAGCGCGGCGAGGCCCAGGCGCGTCATCAGGGGATACGGCTGCGTTGCAGTCATGCGGTGTGTCTCCGTTGGAATGGTCATGAAATCGGCTGTCGCAGCGCATCGTAGGAACGCACGTTCCATACGTCAAATATGCTGATTTGGGGCATGCCATACGATTTGCATATGAACTGCTCCACCGCGCCCTGCCGTCACTGACATGGACATCCGCCAACTGCGCTACTTTCTGGCCGTCGCCGAAGCGGGCCACATGACGCGGGCAGCCGAACAACTGGGCATGGCCCAGCCACCGCTGAGCCAGCAGATCAAGGCGCTGGAGAGCGCGGTGGGCCTGGCCCTCTTCAAACGCCATGCCAAGGGTGTGGCGCTCACCGAGGCTGGACGTGCGCTGCAGGCCGACGCCACGCGCCTGGTGCACGACTTCGATGCGCTGCAAAGCCGCATGCAGCTGCTGGCCGAAGGCAAGACCGGGCGGCTGTCCGTTGCCTTCACCAGCTCGGCCGCGGCGCACGAGTTCACGCCATTCGCCCTGCGCGAATGCCGCGCGCGGCACCCCGACCTGGTGCTGGAGATCGGCGAGAACAACGCCGCCGAGATCACCGATGCCGTGGCCGATGGCCGCCTGCACTGCGGCCTGCTGCGCGTGCCCGTGGCGCGGCTTGCGGGCCTGGCGTTCGACACCCTGCAGCATGAGCCCGCCATGGTGGCGCTGCCCATCGACCATCCGCTCGCGCTGCGCCAGCGCCGCGGCAAGCCGCTGCCCATCCAGGTGGCCGACCTGCACGGCGAGGCCATGATCCTGGTGCGCCGCCCCGGCGCGCCCGGCCTGTACGCCAACCTGCTGGCCCTGTGCGCCGAACACGGCGTGCAGCCCCGCGTGGTGGCCGAAGTAGCGCGCATGCTGACCAACCTGAACCTGGTGGCTGCAGGCACCGGCATTTCGGTCGTGCCGTCGTCGATGCTGGGCGTGCACCGGCATGCGATTGCGTACCGGCCCTTGGTGGACCACGGCCGGCTCGAAGTGCCGCTGACGCTGGTCTACCGCAGCGACGACAACGTGGGGCCTACGGCGACATTTACCGCGCTGCTCAAGACACTGGCGGGCGCGCTGCCGGCAGCAGCGGCGCCACGACGAGCGCCAGCGCGGGCGTAGCGCCGGTGCCTGGGCCTGTGCCTGGGCCTGCGGGGCCGACGAAGGTGGGGATGCAAAGGTGCATCGGCGATGTGCTGATGCCTGTGAACCGCACACCATCGCAATCAGCCGGGTCCACAACAAAAAAGGCCGCCGCGCTCCCATCAGAGCGCAGCGGCCTTTCGCACATCAACCGATCAGTTGTTGCCCTGCGCCGTGCCTTCGCGCCGTGGGTCTGCACCACCGGCAAAGGTTCCTGCACCGGGGTTGCGCGCGAACAGGCCAGGGGTGCCGTTGCCACGCACGCCGTTGTAGACCGCGCCGTGCAGGCCGCTGGTGAAGGTGTCGGTCTGTGCCACCGTGTGGCCGCGGGCCTTCAGGCCGTCGCGGATGGCCGCGGTGTCGATGACCGAGCCCTTTTCGATGGACGTGGTGGCGTTGGTCTGCGCGCCGAAGTTGGGCAGGTTGATGGCCTGTTGCACGTTCAGCCCCCAGTCCGTCATGCCCAGGATGGACTTGGCGGTGTACTGGATGAT
>SDXZ01000271.1 GCA_004210805.1 Acidovorax sp. | reverse complement strand
CCGTCGTTGCGGCAGCCCCAACACCCGCGCCCGCCGAGCCCCCACGCAGCGGCAACCGCGCCACATCGACCCAGACCGACCGCATCATCATCGTGGCGCTCGACCCCGGCCATGGCGGCGAAGACCCCGGCGCCATTGGCCCGGCCGGCACGCGCGAAAAAGACGTCGTGCTGCGCGTGGCGCACCTGCTGCGCGACCGCATCAACGCCACCACCGTGGGCGGCAACCCGATGCGGGCCTACCTCACACGCGACGGCGACTACTTTGTGCCGCTGGGCACGCGCGTGCAAAAGGCCCGGCGCGTGCAGGCCGACCTCTTCGTCTCGATCCACGCCGATGCCTTCACCACCCCGGCCGCGCGCGGCGCCAGCGTGTTCGCGCTGAGCCAGGGGGGCGCGTCCAGCACGGCCGCACGCTGGCTGGCCAACAAGGAAAACCAAGCCGACCTGGTGGGCGGCATCAACGTGCAAAGCAAGGACCAGCACGTGCAGCGCGCGCTGCTGGACATGAGCACCACCGCGCAGATCAACGACAGCTTGAAACTCGGCAGCGTGCTGCTGGGCGAGATCGGCGGCATGGCCAAGCTGCACAAGCCGCGCGTGGAGCAGGCGGGCTTTGCGGTGCTCAAAGCCCCTGACATCCCGAGCGTGTTGGTGGAAACCGCCTTCATCAGCAACCCCGAGGAAGAGCAGCGCCTTAAAAGCAGCGCCTACCAGGAACAGCTGGCGGATGCGCTGATGCGCGGCATCACGCGCTATTTCGCCAAGAACCCGCCGCTGGCACGCAGCCGCTCGGTGTGAGCTGCGCAGGGCTGGGGGTGCAGGCGGGCCGCAAAGCCTCCAGAGGGCTACAGGGCCGCCCAGTCACTGGCATCAAGTCGCCGTCGAAAACACAAGCCCCATCACGCTGAGCCTGTCGAAGCGCCGCGCCGGGCCCAGGCTTTCCCGCCGGCTCCGGGCAGCCACATTCCAGTCCCATCGGATCGGATGACCGAGCGCGAATCCGTAGGACTCCCCGCCTTGCGCACACTGCCAAGTGCAGGCAAAGTAGGCTTCATCGACCACACCCCCACGCGCAATTCGCGGCGCCACACAGGCCCGCGCGCTGCGGGGAACGCAAGGAGAACACCATGGCACTGCCCCATGCCCAGTCCGGCCAGATCGTCAGCGTCCGCCCCCTGGGCGACCGCCTTCCCGAGGCCATGACCACCGCCATCCTCAAGGCCGGCCAGCTCGAAGTCATGCGCGTGGTGCTGCCCGTGGGCAAATCCATGAAAGAACACCAGACCCCCGGCGAAGCCACAGTGCAATGCATCGAGGGCGTGGTGGAGTTCATGAACGAAGGCGCCGTGCAGCAGCTGCACGCTGGCGACTTCGTGCACCTGGCGCCGCGCATGCTGCATGCGCTCAAGGCCGTGCAGCCAGCGTCGCTGCTGGTCACGCTGTGCCTGCAGCCTGGCGAGCGTTGACCAGCTGAGCCACTTAGGGCGCGAGGCGGAACACGCTCACCACCTCGGCAAGCCGCGCGGCCTGGTGCTTGAGGCTCTCGGCCGCCGCGGCGCTTTGCTCCACCAGTGCGGCGTTCTGCTGCGTGACCTGATCGAGTTGCGTTACGGCTTCGCCCACCTGGCTGATGCCGATGGTCTGCTCGCCCGTGGCGCTGGAGATCTCGGCGATGAGGTCGCTCACGCGCTGTACCTGCGCAACGATGTCGTCCATGCTCTGGCCCGCATGGCCGACCAGTTGCGTGCCGTCTTCCACCTTGGTCACGCTGGCGTTGATCAGCGCCTTGATCTCCTTGGCGGCGTCGGCGCTGCGCCCGGCCAGGCTGCGCACCTCGCTGGCCACTACGGCAAAGCCCCGCCCCTGCTCACCGGCGCGTGCGGCCTCCACGGCCGCGTTCAGCGCGAGGATGTTGGTCTGAAACGCTATGCCGTCGATCACCGCAATGATGTCGGTGATCTTGCGCGAGGCGGCCGAGATGTCCTGCATGGTGGCCACGACCTGCCCCACCACCTCGCCACCCTTGACCGCCGCGGCCGATGCCGTGCCGGCGAGCACGGCGGCGCGCTGGGCGGTGTCGGCGTTGTTCTTCACGGTGCTGGTGATCTGCTCCATCGACGCCGCGGTTTCCTCCAGGTTGCTGGCCTGCTCCTCGGTGCGCTGGCTCAGGTCGGCGTTGCCGGCCGCGATCTCGCTGGAGCCGGTGGCAATGGAGTCGCTGCTGTGGCGCACGTCCCCCACGATGCGCACCAGCGATGACTGCATGACCTCCATGGCGCGCATCATCTGCGCCACCTCGCCGCGGCCCTGGGCCTGCACGGGCTGCGACAGGTCACCCTCGCCAATGCGCTGGGCCACCGAGGCCACCTCGGCCAGCGAGCGGCGGATGCGCCGCACCACCACCCACGACAGCAGCACCAGCAGCGCCAGCCCCGCAACGCCCGCCACCAGCACCGTGGTGCGGTACGACTGGATCAGCCCCGCCGCTTCGGCCGCCTGATCGGCCGAGCGCTGCACCTGGTAGCTCACCATCTTGTCGGCCACGGCGTTGTACTGGTCGACCACCGGGGCAAAGCTGCCCAGTGCATAGGACTTGGCCTGCGCCATGTCGCCGGCTTTTTTGAGCGCCAGGGCCTTGTCGCGCACTTCGAGGTAGGGCTTGCGGATGGTGGCCAGCTCTTCCTGGATGCGCAGGCCCTCGGGGCTGTGCTCGAGCTCCGTATAGCGCTTTTGCACCTTGCTGGTGTCGGCCGTGGTGGCAGCCATCACGTCCTTGAAATAGTTCTGCAGGTCGTCGCCCTCGGACTGCACCACGGCAAACACCCGCGTGGCGTTGACGGCGATGTTGCTGCGCCAGCGCAGCGCCAATTGCAGCCGCTCGACCTGCTCGGTGGCCAGGCGGTCCACCGTGCTGCCCAGGTGCTGCACGCGCACCAGGCTCAGCGCGAGGATGAGCACCAGCGCCAGCACCGCCACCCCCACGATCAAGCTGATCTGCTGTGCCACCGTGAGCTGTAGCCCGCCCTGCTGTGATGTTTGTGCCATCGCTTCTCCTCCTGCCCGCTTGTATGCGGAAATGATCTGCCGCTGCCTGGCGGTTGGCAACACTGCCAAAGCCTCGTTAACCCTAGTGCATACGCGTGTCAGATGGCCCAAATCGGGCGCGGGCGAGGTCAGGCGTCCTACAGGCGGCAGCCTCCCCTGCCTACGCTGTGCACGGGGCGCCCGCGAGATAGTCAAGTCACAGGTCGAGCCGGACGCACCCGCTGCCGGCAACAAGGCCTGATCCACTTAAAGGACTCTAGCCATGAAACTCCGTCACATCCTTCTCGCGACCACTTGTACCGCAGCCCTGGCACTGGGCGGTTGCGCCTCGAATCCTACGAACGCCCAGGTCGGCACCGGTGTCGGCGCTGTGGTGGGCGGTGTCGCCGGCAATGCCATCTTTGGCGGCCCTGTGGGCACCATCGGCGGTGCAGCTGCCGGCGCATTGGTCGGCCACGAAATTGGCGAAGACCGCGACCAACGCCGCGGCTATCGCCGCTGAGTCCTGGGCTGACGAAGCCGCGGGCGCAGCCCCGGCCCTGTAACCCGGCCCCGTGCGAATTTAGGCACAAAATTGGCTGCCTGCGCTTGATACACAAGCGCAGGCAGCTATTTTTTTAATAGCAACCAATCAGGCCGCTGTTCGCGCTTGCCGCCCGGCGCGCCAGGCGCCAAAGATGGCGATCAGGCCGGGGATAAAAATCATCGCCCAGATGATCTTGTCCAGGTTTTCCTTGACCCAGGCAAAGTTGCCGAAGAAGTAGCCCGCGGTGCAGATGCCCAGCACCCAGAGCAGCGCGCCCCCCACATTGAAGGCGGTGAACTTGGTGCGACTCATCTCGGCCACGCCGGCCACAAAGGGCGCAAACGTGCGGATGAACGGCATGAAGCGCGCCAGGATGATGGTGACGCCGCCGTAGCGCTCGTAAAAATCGTGCGCTTGGTTGAAGGCGCGGCGATTGAACCAGCGCGAGTCTTCCCACTGGAACACCTTGGGGCCAAAGTACCGCCCGATCGAGTAATTGCACTGGTCGCCCAGGATGGCCGCCAGCACCAGCACCGTGCAGGCCAGCGGCAGATTCATCATCCCGGCGCCGCACAGCGCGCCAACGATGAACAAGAGCGAATCGCCGGGCAAAAACGGCATGACCACCACACCGGTTTCCACAAACACGATCAGGAACAGCAGCGCATAGACCCACGCGCCGTAGTTCTGCACGAACGCCTCGAGGTACTTGTCCACGTGCAGGATGAAGTCGATGAGAAAGGTGACAAGTTCCATGGGAGTCCGGCCCGGAGCCGGTGGTAAAAAAGGCAGCGGGCATTATCTTCAGCACCGGGAGTCCCCCACCCAAAGCCCCTGCGCGACCTGCCCCCTAAAATCTGGTGGGTGAACG
>SDXZ01000071.1 GCA_004210805.1 Acidovorax sp. | reverse complement strand
AAACACACCGCCAGGCCCAGCGCGATGAGCAACAGCGGCGTGGCCTTGACCATGAGTTCGCCGATGGCGTACTGCGACTTGATGGGCTCCCAGAAAAACACCTGCAGCCCGCGCACCGGATCTTTGCCCAGCGCCATGAACAGTGCGACGCCAATGAGCACCGTGAACGCCAGCGCCAGCAGCGGCGATCCATATGTCCAAAGCTTGGAGCCCTGCGGGCGCGGTTCCAGCTTAAGCATGCTGCACCTCCGCGCCGTGGGCCGTTTGAGCGCCGTGGGCCAGGTGCGCCTGCACGTCGGCATGCCACAGGCCACTCATCCATTCGCCGATCTGCTCCACCGTCGCGTCAGCGCGCTGCACAGAAGGCGACAAATGCCCCTTGGCCACCACATGCAGCCGGTCGCAGATTTCAAACAATTCGTCCAACTCCTCGCTGACCACCAGCACAGCGCAGCCCGCATCGCGCAGCGCCAGGATGGAGCCGCGGATCTGCGCAGCGGCGCCCACGTCCACACCCCAGGTGGGCTGCGAGACGATAAGCAGCCGGGGCTTGGCGTCGATCTCGCGCCCCACAATGAACTTTTGCAGGTTGCCGCCCGACAGCGACTTGGCTGCCGCGTGCGGGCCGCCCGCCTTCACGTTGAAGCGCTCGATGATGGCCTTGGCATGGTCCTGCAGCGCACCCACCTTGATCCAGCCACTGCCCGCCACCGAGTTGGTGCGCGTGAGCAGCAGGTTGTGCGCAAGGCCCATGGTGGGCACCGCGCCGCGGCCCAGGCGCTCCTCGGGCACAAAGTGCAGGCCCAGCGCGCGGCGCGGGCCCGGGCCCATGCGGCCTGCGTTCTGCCCGGCCACCTGGATGCTGGCGGGTTCGGCGCGTGTGTCTTCGCCCGACAGCGCGTAGAGCAATTCCTTCTGGCCGTTGCCTGACACGCCGGCAATGCCGACAACCTCGCCAGCCTTGACTTCGAAAGACAAATCCAAGAGATCCACACCGAACTGGTCGGCACGCGGCAGCGACAGGCCTTGCACGCGCAGTACCGTGGCGCCCGTCTGCACCGCGCGGTGCTCCAGCGCCGGCGGCTCGGCGCCGATCATCAGGCGCGAGAGCGAGGCGTTAGATTCTTCGGCCGGGTTGCACACGCCCGTGACCTTGCCACCGCGCAGCACCGTGCAGGCCGTGCACAGCGCGCGGATCTCGTGCAGCTTGTGGCTGATGTACAGGATGCTGCAGCCCTCGCTGGCCAGCTTGCGCAGCACCACAAAGAGTTTTTCGACCGCCTGGGGCGTGAGCACCGAGGTGGGCTCGTCCAGGATCAGCACCTTGGGGTTGGTGAGCAGGGCGCGGATGATTTCGACGCGCTGCATTTCGCCCACGCTGAGCGTGTGCACCGGCCGCAGCGGATCGATGTCCAGGCCATATTCAGCCGCCTTGGCGGTGATGCGCTGCGTGACCTCGGCGAGCTGCAGGCTTTTGTCCAGGCCCAGCCACACGTTCTCGGCCACGGTCAGCGTGTCGAACAGGCTGAAATGCTGAAACACCATCGCGATGCCCAGGGCCCGCGCCTCGTGCGGGTTGCGCACCTGCACGGCCTGGCCGTTGAAGGACACGCTGCCTTCATCGGGCTTGACCGAGCCGTAGATGATCTTCATCAGCGTGGATTTGCCCGCGCCGTTTTCGCCCAGCACCGCATGGATTTCGCCGGGCAACACCGTGAGCGAAACACCGCTGTTGGCCACCACCGCCGGGTAGCGCTTGGTGATGCCCACCAGCTGCAGCCGGGGCGGGGCCACGCCCGGGGCGTGGGGGGTAGGAGGTGAACTCATGCGGGGATTGTCTCTCAGTTCTTATCGCTGGTTATTGGAGCAAAAATGCCTTCCTGCGCTTGTCCTGATTGCCCTGGTAGCTATTCTTTTCGTAGCGAAGCGGCCACCGTCTTCACGCAGTCGCGCAGCCACGTCGCGGCCGCCGAATGGTGGGTGCGCGCGTGCCACAGCTGGTAGTACATGAGGCGGGGGAAAGGCACCGGGCACGGCAGGATGGCCAGTGGCAACTGGTCGACATAACGCTCGCAGTACTGGCGCCCGGTGGTCAGTACCAGCAGGCTCGACGCGACGATGGGCGGTATGGCGCTGAAGTGCGCGCAGCGCGCGGTGATGTTGCGCACCATGCCCAGGCTGTCGAGGTGCGCGTCGATCACGCCGCGCGCGCCGGGGTGGGTGGGCGTGGGTGCGATGTGCTCGGCGGCGAGCCAGCTGTCGGCGTCCCAGCCGCGGCGCACGGCCGGGTGCTCGCGGCTGACCAGGCACACCACCTCGTCGCCAAACAGGCGGCCCATGTGCAAGTCGTCCGGCGGTTGCGGCCAGTTGCCAATGACCACATCGACTTCGCCCTGCGCCAGGTGCGCGTGGTAGTGCGCATCGGCCGACAGCGGCAGGATCTCGATGGGGCACAGGGGCGCCTCGACCTTGAGGCGTGAAACCAGTTGCGGCAAGAAGAGCGGATCGAGGTAGTCGCTGGCCGCCACGCGAAAGGTGCGGGTGGAGGTGCGCGGATCGAACCCGCGCGCATCGGAGAACAGCGCCTCGGCTGAACGGAGGATCGCGCCGGCCGGCTCCACCATGCGCAGCGCCGCATCCGTGGGCATCATGTTGGCACCTGAGCGCACCAACAGCGGATCGCCCGCCAGGTCCCGCAGGCGCTTGAGTGCGGCAGACACGGCTGGCTGGTGCATGCCCAGCCGGACGGCGGCCCTCGATACGCTGCGTTCTGTGAGCACGGTGTGCAAGACCCTTATGAGATGGAGGTCTATCTTGTCGAAAAGGGCGTGGTCTCTCATAGCGGTGTGGGCATGGGTGCCATAAGCTTGAGGTTATGCCGGTTGCGCTGTGGCGCCCTACCCTCTTGCGCAACCTGACGAACTGAAGAACACCGAGGTGGCCGCTGCCATGACAAACCGACCCTTGCAATTCCTGCGCCGAGGCCAGCCCGTGGCGCTGGGCAATGTACCACCCGACCGCACGCTGCTGGAGGTGCTGCGCGAAGACCTGGGCTGCACCGGCACCAAGGAGGGCTGCGGCGAAGGCGACTGCGGCGCCTGCACCGTGGTGCTGGGCGAGGCCAAGGGCGGCCGGGTGCACTACAGCGCGGTGAACAGCTGCATTCGCCTTGCGCATTCGGTGGATGGGATGGCGCTGTGGACGGTGGAGGATCTGGCAGAGGACCCGCTCATTCAACCGATGCCCGAAACCACCCAATCCACAAAAGCGGACGGCAGACAAGGCGCAGCGAGCGAAGCGGGCCTGCACCCGGCGCAAGAAGCCATGGTGCAGTGCCACGGCTCCCAATGCGGCTTCTGCACCCCGGGTTTTGTGATGAGCCTGTTCGGCATGTACCAGCGGCATATTGTCCCCATCCACACCTCTGGCTGCACCGCCCCGCCAACCCAGCCCATCACGCGCGAGCTGGCCCAGGAAGAACTCTCGGGCAACCTGTGCCGCTGCACGGGCTACCGGCCCATCCTGGATGCAGCCCAGCAAATGGCCGCGCTGCCCCCCGTGGCCGTCAACGAAACGCTGTTGCTACAAAAATTAGAGCAACTATCGCAATCAGGACAGGCGCCAGGGCCTGATTCTTCTTATATTTCGCCCACCCGCCTGCCCGATCTGCTGGCCGCACGCGCCGCACACCCCGACGCCCAGGTGGTGGCAGGCTGCACCGATGTGGGTCTGTGGGTGACCAAGCAGCACAAGCAGTTCGCGCGCATCCTCGATGTGACCCGTGTGGCCGAGCTGCGGCAAGTTCAGCAGGACGCGCACCACATCACCCTTGGCGCCGCGGTCACGCTGACCGACGCCTTTGCCGCGCTGACGGCGCAGTGGCCGCAGCTGCACACCTTCGCCACCCGCTTTGCCGGCCTGCCCGTGCGCAACTCGGGCACGCTGGGCGGCAACGTGGCCAATGGCTCGCCGATTGGCGATTCGATGCCGCTCTTGATCGCCCTGCGGGCGGAGGTGGTGCTGGCCAGCACGCGCGGCGAACGCACGCTGCCGCTGGAGAACCTGTACACCGGGTACCGCCAGAACGTGATGGCGGCCGATGAGCTGCTGGTGCGCATCGTGGTACCGCGGCCTGGGGTCACGGAAGCATTGCGGGCGTACAAGATATCCAAGCGCTTCGATGACGACATCTCGGCGGTCTGCCTGGTCATCAACCTCGACATCGAAGCGGACGTGGTGCGCCATGCCAGCATCGGCGCGGGCGGTGTGGCCGCCACACCGGCGCGTGCGCACCAAACCGAAGCAGCACTCACCGGCCAGCCCTGGACCGACGAGACAGTGCAAAAGGCCGCAGCCGCATTGCAGGCCGAGTTCAGCCCCATCTCGGACATGCGCGCGAGCGGCGCCTACCGCCGCACGGTGTTGGCCAGCCTGATGCATCGCTTCTGGCTGGAGAGCCAGGGCGAAGAGGCGGTGAGCGTAGAGAACTTCCGCCTGGAGGAAGCCGTATGAACCAGCGCGACACCCTTCCCTTGAGCCGCGATGCCGGGGACGACCCCATGGTGGCCGCGGCCGATGCCAAGGCGGCCGAACCCCAGCCCGCCCGCGCACCGGCAGCGCCCACCCCGGCCTCCAGCCGGCGGGCCATGGGCCAGTCCCACATCCACGAAAGCGCGCGCGCCCAGGTAGCGGGCGCGGCCCACTACATCGACGACCTGCCCGAGGTGAAAGGCACGTTGTACGCAGCGCCCATCCTCTCTACCGTGGCCCACGGCCGCCTGAACGGCGTGGACGCCAGCGCGGCACTGGCCCTGCCCGGCGTGCGCGGTGTGGTGCTGTCGGCCGACGTGCCCGGCGACAAACTGCTGGCTGCGTTTGCGCACGACGAGCCCGTGTTTGCCATCGACACGGTGCAGCACATCGGCCAAGTGATCGGCCTGGTGGTGGCCGAATCGGTGATGCAGGCGCGCCGTGCCGTGCGCGCGGTCCAGCTCGACATCACGCCCCTGCCGGCGGTGCTGTCGGTGCATGAAGCACTCAAGGCCGAGAGCTACGTACTGCCCCCCGTGTTCGTGCGCCGGGGCAACGCCGCCACGGGTCTGGCGCAGTCGGAGCACCGCCTTCAGGGCGCTTTCGAAGTCGGCGGGCAAGAACACTTCTATTTGGAAGGCCAGATCGCCTATGCGCTGCCGCTGGAGCAAAAGCAGTGGTGGATCTATTCCAGCACCCAGCACCCCGGCGAGGTGCAGCACTGGGTGGCGCATGCTTTGGGCATCGACAACCATGCAGTGCGCGTGGAGTGCCGGCGCATGGGCGGCGGCTTTGGCGGCAAGGAGACCCAGGCCGGGCACCTGGCCGTGTGGGCGGCCGTGGCCGCCCACAAGTTCGGCCGCGCTGTCAAGCTGCGGCTGGACCGAGATGAAGATTTCATGGTCACCGGCAAACGCCACCCGTTTGCGTATGAATACGACGTGGGCTTTGACGGCACGGGCCGCATCACGGGCCTGAAGCTGCAGATGGCGGCCAACTGCGGCTTCAGCGCCGACCTGTCGGGCCCCGTGGCCGACCGCGCGGTCTTCCACAGCGACAACGCCTATTACCTGGGCGACGTGGAGATCGCGTCGTACCGCTGCAAAACCAACACCCAGAGCCATACCGCGTTCCGCGGCTTCGGCGGCCCGCAGGGTGTGATCGTGATCGAAGCCATCCTGGGCGACATCGCGCGCACGCTGGGCCTGGACGCGCAGGACGTGCGCCTGCGCAACCTGTACGGCAAGGACGCGACTGAAGGCCGCAACGTCACGCACTACCAGATGACGGTGGAGGACAACATCCTGCACGCGCTGATGCCCCAGCTGGAGCGCGATGCCAACTACCGGGAGCGCCAGGCGGCGATTGCCGCGTGGAACGCCAAAAGCCCGGTGCTCAAGCGTGGCATGGCGATCACGCCGGTCAAGTTCGGCATCAGCTTCACGGCCACCTTGTTCAACCAGGCCGGCGCGCTGGTGCACGTGTACACCGACGGCAGCGTGCAGGTAAACCACGGCGGCACCGAGATGGGCCAGGGCCTGCACACCAAGGTGGCGCAGATCGTGGCCGACGAGCTGGGCCTGCCGCTGCACCGCGTGCTGGTCACGGCCAGCGACACCAGCAAGGTGCCCAACGCCAGCGCCACCGCGGCCAGCAGCGGCACCGACCTGAACGGCCGCGCGGCGCAGTTCGCGGCGCGCAACGTGCGCGACAACCTGGCGTCGTTTGTTGCCGGGCTCGACGGCTGCGGCGCGGGCGCGGTGCAGTTCAAATGCGGCGCCGAAGGCGGCCAGGTGATCTCGCCCAAGAAGGTGCGCGCGTTCGACGACGTGGTGAAGGAGGCGTACGCCAACCGCATCCAGCTGTGGAGCGACGGGTTTTATCGCACGCCCAAGATCCACTACGACAAAGCCACGCTCACGGGCCGGCCGTTTTATTACTTCAGCTACGGCGCAGCGTGCTCCGAGGTGGTCATCGACACCCTGACCGGCGAGAGCCGCGTGGTGGCCGTGGACATCCTGCACGACGTGGGCCACAGCATCAACCCGGCCATCGACATCGGGCAGATTGAAGGCGGCTTTGTGCAGGGCATGGGCTGGCTGACCACCGAGCAGTTGGTGTGGACTGACAAGGGGCATCTGGCCACGCATGCGCCCAGCACGTACAAGATTCCGGCGACGGGGGACGTCCCCCGACACTTCAAGGTGGAACTGTGGCCCGAGGCGAACCGCGAGGACAACGTGGGCGGCAGCAAGGCGGTGGGGGAGCCGCCGTTCATGTTGGCGATCAGTGTGTATGAGGCGTTGCGCAATGCGGTGGCTGCGGGGCGGGGTGGTGTGGAGGCGACCGCGCCGGTGGTGTTGATGGCGCCGGCTACTGCGGAGAATGTGCTCCGGGCGTTGGGGCGGATGGGGGATTGATTGTTTTTGGGCTCTGGCGCTTGTCTGGCAAGCGCTGGTAGCTACTATTTTTGTAGCAGCCCATCTTCCGACGATCTGGTTGAGCTGATCTGTGCTCAGTTCGTTGCACGGTCGAAGGGGGACAGAGCAGTTGTTGTCTCTCCAACTGTTCGGGCTCAGCGTCTCGAAGCTGGGTGCTACCGCACCCGTTCGGGCTGAGCCGGTCGAAGCCGAGGCACGCTCGCGCGCAGATCTTTGCGGTGTGCCTGGGTTGAAGGCGGAGGCCGGGAGTCGCCCGGCGTGCGAGTAACTTTCTTTTGGGTCGCCAAAAGAAAGTCACCAAAGAAAAGGCGACCCTACACGCTGCGTCCCTTCGCTTCGCTGCGGGCAACCTGCGGTGCTCGCGTCCAGCGGGGTCTCGCTCGAACTCGCTTCGCTCAAACAATCGCGAGCCCTGATCCGCTGGCCGCTGCGCTCCTCGGCGCATCCTGAAGGGCACTCGGGAGCGGACATCCATACGGGCCATTGCTTCGCTCGGCCCAGAACGCGCGGGCGCTTCGCGCCGCGGCCGCGCGGCCGAGCGAAGCAATGGCCCGTGTGGATGTTTGGCTGTTGGAGGTTCGGCTGCCCAACCCCCTGCTGGCTGCGCCTGCGGCGGGGCGGTTGCGGGGTGAGCATGGGCGTCGGAGCGCCCATGCCTTGTGAACTGACTCGCCGCAGCTGTTCGAACGGAGCTGCGACGCAGCGCAGTGAGTTCTGCGGCGCACCCCGCAACCGCCTCGACGCAGGTTGCCCCGCAGCGAAGCGAAGGGGTCGCAGACTGGGGGTCGCCTTTTCTTTGGTAACTTTCTTTTGGCGACCCAAAAGAAAGTTACTCGCATGCCGGGCGACTCCCGGCCTCCGCCCTGAACGCGGGCATGCTTTTCAAACCAGCACACCCAGGCTTCGACAGACTCAGCCCGAACGGTTTGGTGGTGCCCAGATTCGACAAGCTCAGCCCAAACAGGTGAGAGCAAACGAATGAACGACGCACGAGTGACAGACGAACCAATCAGCTATCAAATTAATAGCTATTACAGCTTGATATACAAGCGCCAGAGCCCAAAAAACCTTCAAACCGGCCCCAACGCCATCCTCCCCGACGCAGTCGCCTGCCTCGCATGCCGCGTCTCCACCCGATTGCGCCCCGCCCGCTTCGCGTCATAGCAAGCCATGTCCGCCGCATACAACACCGACGGCACATCCTGCAAGCTCGCATCCAGCACCACCAGCCCAATGCTCACCCCCAGCGTAAAGCTGCGCCCCTGGTACGACGGCTCCCACGCCTGCACCGACGCGCGCAGCTGCTCGGCCACCGCTTGGCCCCGTGCCAGCGCGCACCCCGGCAGCACCACCGCAAACTCATCGCCCCCCAGCCGCGCAGCCCACCCCACCTGCCGCACCTGGGATTCGAGCAAGCGGGCCACATGCCGCAGCACATCGTCCCCCGCGTCGTGGCCTGCAATGTCGTTCACCACCGTGAAGTGGTCCAGGTCCAGGAACAGCACCACCCCGTCGCCAGACACCTCGCCATTGGCATCCGGCGCGCGCGGGCGGGCTGAGCGCTCGGCCAACAGCGCGCCCAGGCGCTCGTCGAAGGCGTTGCGGTTGTAGAGCTGGGTGAGCGCATCGTGGGCGCGCTCCCACACGTGCTGCGCCTGCGCTTCGCGCGCGGCGGTGATGTCCTCCAGGATCCACACCGTGCCGCCCGCCATCTCGTCGGGCTGCACGCCGCGCCCCTGCACCCGCGCCCACACCGGGCTGCCGTCCTTGCGCATGAAGCACACGTCGCCGTCAAACGCGCCATGCGCCGCAAACTCGGCCTGCACGCGGTCGTCCGCGCGCTCGTACTCCGCGTCGGTGGCGTACAGCGTGCGGGCCGGGCGGCCCTGCAGCTCGCCGGCCGTGTAGCCCAGCATCACGCAGGCCTGGCGCCCCACCACGTCCAGAATGCCGTGGCGCGAGATCACGATGCCCACCGAGGCGTTGTCCAGCACGGACTGGAACTGCCCTTCCAGCGTGGCTTTGTGCATCTGCTCGCGCTGGCCCTGCTGCGCCAGGCCCTGGAACACCTGCACCAGTTCGCCCACCTCGCCGCCAGCGCGCGGCCAGGCGATGCCGGAGGGCGGTGGTGCTGCGCTGGCCGCGTTCGAAGATGCGCCTGCCCCCGTGGCCACGGTCCCATCACGCCGCAGCATCTGGCGGGCGCTGTGGGTGAGGTGGGCCAGCGGCTGGGCCAGCCAGGCCATCGTCACCACGGCCAGCAGCATGCACAGCAGCATGCTCGCGGCGGCCAGCCACCAGGCTTCGCGCTGCGCGCCCTGCAGCGGGGCCAGCAGCGCCTGCGACGGGCTCACCCGCGCCACGATCCATTGCGGCAGTGGCATGCCCGCCATGCTGACGATGTGCTCGGCCTCGACATGGGTGGCGCCGCGCCCGGCCACAGGCTGCGCCTGGTCCAGCCAGCGTGCGTACACGGGGGCCAAACCAGCCTCGTCGCGCACCTTGCCGAGGATGCGTGCTGGGTTGGAGTGCGACAGGATGGTGCCGTCGCGCGTGAACACCACCAGCCGGGAGTCATCGCGCGCGGGCAGCGTCATCGACGGCGGCAGCAGGCCCTGCGACTGCAGGCGCAGTGCACCGGCCACGACGCCCAGCACGGTGCCGTCCTCGCGGTGCAGCGGCATGGTGAACATCACGCGCGCATCACTGGTGCGGGCGGCAATGAGCTCAGAGACCAGCGGCTTGCCATCAATAAGCGTGCGGCGCAGCGCATCGCGCTCTGCGGGGTCGAGGTCGGCGGCTTTTTCGAGCCGGCCGGCGCGCAGGCTCATGCGCAGCTCGCCGTTGTCGCGCGCCACCTGCATGGCGTCAAAAAACTGGACCGCTGGCAGGCCCTGCTGCAGCAGCCACTCCAGGGTCGAGGGAGATTCGAGCATGCCCGGCGTGATGCCGGCGGCCACGGTGCGCAGCACCTTCTGGCTCTGCTCGATCTTGCTGGCCAGCAGGCGGGCCACGACTTCGACCTCGTCGGTCTGCTGGCTCACCACGCGGCGCATGGCCTCTTGCCCCGAGGCGCGGGTCACGAGCCAGGCCGACACCGCGCCCGACAACGCCACCGCCAGGACCGCCACCAGCACCAGGCGCCACACCAGCGCACCCGGCACGTACCAGCCCTGGGCGTCATGCTGCGGCGGCTGCAGCAGCGTCGGCGCGGGCGGGGCAGGTGGTTTCATGGGCACTCCGCTGGGGGAGCACCCCGGCAGTGACAGGGCGTGGCGTTGGGCATCGGGACGACGGATCAGACCGGCTGGTCCCAACAAATATACGCAGCCCCCGCGCCTAGGCGCTTGGGTACAACCCTCAGTCAACGCCATCCAGCCCACGGAAAAACCCGCAGGGAGAAACCCTGAGTGAGGGCGCTGCGCGGGCCATGGCGCCGCGCCGTCGCCGCGGCATTGTCTGCAGGCTCAGCAGCCAGCCATGGACTGCAGCGCCCGCGGATGCGGCAGGTTCATCACATTGCCGGTGCCTTGGATGAGCCCCAGCTCGCGCAGATGGCGCAGCACGCGCGAGAAGGTCTCGGGCGCGATTCCCAACTGGGCCGCAATCAACCGCTTGCGCAGGTGCAGTGTCACTTGCATGGCGCCGCTGGGGGCCGGCTCGGCGTGTTGAAGCAGCCACTGCGCGCAGCGCGATTCGGCGTCTTGCGCCAGCCGGCTCACGGCCAGCTCGGACTGCTGGCGGTAACCCTGGGCCATGTCCAGCAGCAGGCCACGCGCGCCGGCAGGCATGTCGGCCAGGCTGCGCTGAAACGCTTCAATGGGCAGGCGGCGCAGCCGCAGCGGGGTGTCGGCCACCATGTCCACCGGGAACGGCTGCCCCAGCAGCGCCGACGCGGCGTCGAGCCAGAACGGCCCTTCCACAGCCCCGAGCTGGTGGCGCAGAAACCCATCGTCGAGCACGCCGCGCAGCACGCGGCCGCTTTCCAGGTGCAGCACCGATGTCAGTACCTCATTGCGCCGGCGCAGCACTTCCCCCGCGGGGACGACCTCGGTGTGGGCAGGCAGGGAGAAGCAGGTGGAGGGCAGCATGGAACCGACTGTGCCGCGCCGGTGGCGGCGGTGCATTGCGCAAGATCAAACGGGCGTCGCGCCGCCCGACCGCGCCGTGCCTGGGGTTGAGGCAGCACACAGGACGGTGACGACCCGTGCACCCCGCCAGAAGCACGTCCCGTCCCGCACCGGCTACCACGAGCTCCGCCGGATCGGTTAGGGCGGCGTGGGGCTACTCAGCACGCTGCGCAATCCACGCCCCAATCGTGACAGTCTGTAACCAAGCTGTCACACCCGACCGATATCGTGGCCCCTTGCCCAGAGACCATCACCCCACTGCGATGCACACCACCCCATCGAGCCGGCTGGACGCCATGATGGCGCTGCTGTCCCCGGCCGCGCGCCAGGGCACCGGCCCGCTGGCCACGCTCATGCGTGCGGGCGGGCTGCACTGCGTGTTCCAGCCGCTGGCGGACTTGCGCGAAGGCAGCGTCTATGCCCATGAGGCCCTGATCCGCGGACCCGAGGGCACACCCCTGCACAGCCCCGATGCCCTGCTGGACCTCGCCCGGCGCGAGCGCATCCTGCAGGATTTCGAATTGCTGTGTGTGTTCACCGCGCTGCAGCAGTGGGGCCAGCACGATGCGCCGGGGCGCCTGTTTGTCAACATCAGCGCCGACGCGCTGGTGCACGGCGTGGCCCTGGTGGGCGCCGACAAGCTGGGCGAGACGGTGCGCAGCTTTGGCATGAGCGCCCGCATGCTGGTGCTGGAGATCACCGAACACGAGCGCGTGAGCGACATGCCGCTGCTGCGCCAGGCCATCAAGGCAGTGCATGCCTGCGGCGCTCGCATGGCACTGGATGATTTTGGCGATGGCCGATCCAGCCTGCGGCTGTGGTCCGAGGTGAAACCCGGCTTCGTGAAGATCGACAAATACTTCATCCGCGAAATCAGCGACCACCCCGAAAACCTGCAAATGCTGCAGGCCATCAAGGGCATCGCCGATGTGTTCGGCACCACGCTGATTGCCGAGGGCATCGAAACACGCGACGACCTGCGTGCGCTGCGCGACCTGGACATCCCCTACGGCCAGGGCTGGCTGCTGGGCCGGCCGGCGCTGGCCCCGCGCGACGCGGTGGACGGCCCGGCAATGGAAGTGATGCAGGACCGCCGCGTGGCCGTGCTGCCCCACCTGGGCCAGACCGCGCGCCCGGGCATCCTGCGCAGCCTGCTGGTGGTGCAGGCCCCCACGGCCGCGCCCGCCACCAGCAACGACGCTGTGGCCGCCATGTTCCATGAACGCACCGACCTGCATGCGCTGGCGGTGGTCGACGGCACCCGCCCCGTGGCACTCATCAACCGCCAGCAGTTCATGAACCACTACGCCACGCTGTACTTTCGCGAAGTGCACGGCCGCAAACCGTGCCTGGCGTTCGCCAACCAGGCCCCGCGCGTGGTCGAACTGGATTGCGACGTGGACCAGCTGGTGGGCATCCTCACCTCGCAAGACCAGCGCTACCTGAGCGACGGCTACATCGTGACCGACAACGGCCGCTACCTGGGCCTGGGCACAGGCGACCAGCTGGTGCGCGCCGTGACGGAGACCCGCATCGAGGCCGCGCGCCACGCCAACCCGCTGACCTTTTTGCCCGGCAACATCCCCATCAGCCTGCACATGCAGCGGCTGCTGGACCACAAGACCGAGTTTGTTGCCTGCTATGCCGACCTGAACAACTTCAAGCCCTTCAACGACCACTACGGCTACTGGCGTGGTGACCAGATGATCCGCCTGGTGGCGCGCCTGGCCACGGCGCACTGCGATGCGCGCCGCGACTTCGTCGGCCACGTCGGCGGAGACGACTTCATGCTGATCTTTCAGAGCAACAACTGGCTGCAGCGCTGCAAGAACATCGTGGACGAATTTGCGCGCGAGGCGCTCACGCTGTTTGACGACGCGGCGCGCCAGGCCGGCGGTATCCAGGCGGAGGACCGCCACGGTGTGCCGCGGTTTTTTCCGTGCACCACGCTGGCCATCGGCGCGGTGCGCATCACGCCCGGGCGCTACCGGCACGCAGAGGAGGTGGCCAACCTCGCCGCCGCCGCCAAGCGCGAGGCCAAGCAATCCTCGAGCGGAGTGGTGCTGCACGGTGGTGGGGCGGACTCGGTACTGGGTGGCCTGGCGGCCAGCCGGGCGCTGCAGGATGCGCTGGCGGCGTAGGGGATACGCAGAGACAGAACCAAGGCCAAGGCTACGGGCTTGAGGGGCGATCACACTGCAGGATGCCGCGCATGGGAGACAGAAGCCTGCCATTGCCGTCCTGCTGGCGGCTATGCTCACGGCTTCGTGGGCTGCAGGCGGCCAGGAGCGCACAAATGTCGAGACGTCTTATCGAGGTGGAATTGACCATCGACGGTCGTGCAACGATGCCCGTCCTGACCGGAGGTATCTATCGTCCGCATCTGCGCGTGGAAGACGGCGAATACCTCGGGGTCTCGTTTGTTGATGGCCCGCAGGCGCGTCCCGCGTTGCTAGCCCGTGCCTTAGCTGCTCTGGTGTACGAGCCCGGCGTCGATTACTCCGCATTGGCGGTTGGCACTCATTTCGAAGTTTTTGAGGGCCCGAAGGTCGTGGGATCTGGCCGGGTCTTGCGAGGCCCGTTCACCGCCTAGTCGATGTCACAGGTTCTGCGGAATACGTTAGGTCAAGCGCTTTGGAACAGCAGATAAAAGGGAGAGCTTCCGTGGAGACTCAAAAAAAAGCCTTTGGCGAAACGGCACTGCGCGTCTTGCTTCACATATCCATCTTTGTGATTCTCCTACCGACGCTTTTCGTCGTCGCAATAGTGGCCGCATTCTTAAGTCAACCCGGCTTCGTCCAGGACGGGAGCCTTAACGGAAACGCCTACGCGGTTCTCTGCGGCGTAGCAATTGCAGCAACTTTTGGCGCACTGCTCTTCAGCAAACGGGTCAAGGCCATCACCCGAACAAGTACAGGTTCTTTGGTTGTCGGGACTGCTGCGACAGCCTTCCTGTCTATCGCCGGTGTAGCAGCACTTGTCGGCGGACTGATCTGGCTTCTCGTCTGGGTCTTTTCAGCAGGGTGGTGCAATCCACGCTGCTAATAGAGCGCCCGACGAGTGGCGTGCGCGAGACGCAAGAAAAGCACACAACCTGTCCATTGAGAAGACGCTCTTCCGGCCCACGGCCGGCACACGCGCCCAGGGCAACGCTGAGCGTCCGCTTCAATGACAGCCACCCGGCTGCTCCTGGCCTAACCCTGCCAGTGGGCCAACGCACCCCGCAAAGCTCAAGGCCCCGTCGCTGCACCCGCCTCGAACCAGCGCTTGAAGAGCGCGCGCTCGGCATCGGTCATGCCGGTGGCGTTGTTCATGGGCATGAGTTTTTGCACCACCACCTGCTGGTAGATGGCCTGCGCGTGTTGCTTGACGCCGGCGGGCGAATCCAGCCGCACGTTCTTCATCTGCAACTGCTCGCCATGGCAGCTGGTGCAGCGTTGCGCCAGCACGGGTTGCACGGATTGATAACCAAATTGGCCGCCAGCGCTTGATGGTATTGCGCCATTAGCTCCTAAAACAGGAGCATTCACGGTGGGAGCCGCAGTGGGGGCCGCCACCGGCGCGGGCCGCATCCAGACGATGGCGCCCACGATCACCGCCAGACCCACCAGTGCGTAGGGCAGCGGGTTGCCATTGCGGCCCAGCTTGTAGCCGTGGCGCATGACGAAGAACTGCCGAATGGCCGCGCCTGCAAACATCATGAGGATGAGCACCAGCCAGTTCTGGGGATGGCCCCAGGTGAAGCTGTAGTGGTTGCTCAGCATCGCAAACAGCACCGGCAGCGTGAAGTAGGTGTTGTGCACGCTGCGCTGTTTGCCCCGTTTGCCGTGGATTGGGTCCACGTCCTGGCCGGTGCGGATCTGGCGGATCACGGTGCGCTGGCCCGGAATGATCCAGAAGAACACGTTGGCGCTCATGGCCGTGGCGATCATCGCGCCTACCAGCAGGAAGGCGGCGCGCCCGGCAAACCAGTGGCAGGCCAGCCACGACGCGATGCACACCAGCGCGAACACCAGCGCGCCCACGATGGCATCGCCGTTTTTCTTCTGGCCGAAGATGCGGCAGATCGCGTCGTACAGCAGCCAGAACACCACGAAGAACGCCAGCGCCACCACGATGGCTGTAGCGGGCGCCCAGTCCATGCGCGACTTGTCGATGAGGTACGTGCTGGCGCTGTACAGATAGGAGACCGTGAAGAGCGCAAAGCCGCTGATCCACGTGCTGTAGCTCTCCCAGAAGAACCAGTGCAGGTGTTTGGGCAGCTGGGGCGGCGACACCGCGAATTTGACCGGGTGGTAGAACCCGCCGCCATGCACGGCCCAGAGCTCGCCGGAGACGCCCTGCTTCTTCAGGTCTTCGTCCTCGGGCGGCGTGAGGCTGCTGTCCAGAAAGACGAAGTAGAACGACGAGCCAATCCAGGCAATGGCAGTGATGACGTGGACCCAGCGCAACAGCAGGTTGGCCCAGTCGAGAAAGTAGCTTTCCATATCTCAACCTTGGTGGCGCGTGTGCGCCACAAACCTGCTCACCACTGCGGGCGCTCTGAGCAGAAATAAAGGTCGCGCACCTTGGCCAGGAAGGGGGTCTGGCCGGGGCACCGCTGCGACCCATGAATCGGTGAAAAGTGTATGCAGGATTTGTTCCCGGCTCCAGCCCCGCCGCGAAGCTGATGGGCCGTGGTTACCCTGAGGTCGCTCCTCCACCATCACCCAGCGTCTGCAGCAGCTGGGCCGCCACAGCCACAGCGATGACTTCGGGCTCCTTGCCGGTAATGCCAGGAATGCCGATGGGGCAGGTAACGTGGGCCAGCTCCTCTTGCGCAAAGCCGCGCCCGTGCAGGCGGTTCGAGAAAGTCGCCCACTTGGTCTTGCTGCCGATAAGGCCAATGAACGGCAGGTCCTGCCGCTCCCGCTGGCGTCGCAGGCAGGCGGCCACCACGTCCAGGTCTTCGGCATGGCTGAAGCTCATGATCAGCACGCGGGTGCCCGGAGCCAGCCCCGGCACCGCCATCTGCACCGGGTCGGAATGCTCGCAGGCCACGCCGCTGGGCGCCGGTTGCGGAAAGATCCCGTCGCGGCTGTCGATCCAGGTGAGCGCGAACGGCAGCGGCGCCAGCACCCGCGCCAGCGCATGGCCCACATGCCCGCCGCCGAACAGCGCCACCGGGTGCCGGGGGGGCGCCAGGCGCTCGGCCAACGTGGGCGCATCCGCGGCGGTCAGCAGCTCGAACGCCAGATGCACTACCCCGCCGCAGCATTGGCCCAGAGCCGGGCCAAGTGCAAAGCGCAGGGGCCCGGCGCCGGACGCCGGCATGCCCGACAGGCGGCGGCGCGCCTCGGCGATGGCTTGGTGCTCCAGGTGCCCGCCGCCGATGGTGCCCACGAACCCATCGGCGAACACGGCCATCCAGGTCCCGGATTCACGGGGCACCGACCCTTGGGTAGACTCCACCCTGACCAGGCACACCGGGCCGGCCGCAAGGCCTTCCAGCAACAAACGCAAGTGTTCCACCGCCATCGTCCTTTCGTTATGCCCTGCAGCGCTGCCTGAGCAGCGCCTTCGGCCACCCACCACGAGCCCGCCCACCATGTCCAACACCCCGCCCCCAGGCCCCACCGGCAAGCGCAGCCACTGGCTGCTGGCAGGCATCATGGCCGCAGGCGCGGCCCTGGTAGCCGCCTGCAGGTCGGGCCCTGAGCCTACCCCCACGCCCGCGCCAGAGAGCCGCTCGCCGTCTGCCCCGGACGCCCCGGCTGTGAAGGGCCCCGTGCCCGCAGCCGCCGGCTCGGCCCGCGCCTCTGCCGCCGCGACGCCCAAAGCCTACCGCCAGGACGGGGCCACGCACCTGTACGGCCTCAACAGCGAACGCATCTTCAAGGGCAAGCTGCCGCCGCAGCTCTACGCCATTGGCGTGCTCGAGGTGGACATCGACCGCACCGGCAAGGTCCTGCGCCTGAACTGGCTGCGCGCCCCGCGCCACGCGCCCGAGGTGGTCAAGGAAATCGAGCGCACCGTGCGCGCCGCAGCGCCCTTTCCTGCGCCCACGCGCCTGGGCAAGGTCACCTACACAGAAACCTGGCTGTGGGACAAGAGTGGTAATTTTCAACTGGACACCCTGACCGAGGGGCAGCTTTAAAAAGATTGCCTCTAGCGCTTGATTGCATGGGGTCTCAGGTTCTTTTGGACTGAAACCTGCATCCGGCAAGCGCTACCAGCTATCCATTTCATAGCGCTCAAGATCCCCTGTAGGTCGAATAGCTCCACGGGCTCACCAGCAGCGGCACGTGGTAGTGCTGGTCGGCATGCGCAATGCCGAAGTCCAGATTCACCTGATTTAGGAAGTTGGGCTCGGGCAGTTGCACGCCACGGGCCTTGAAGTACCCCGCCACGTCAAAGCGCAGCCGGTAGGTGCCGGTGCGCAGGCTCGCGTTGTCGAACAGCGGCGCATCGCTGCGGCCGTCTTGGTTCAACACCAGGCGCTTGATCAGGGTCACGGTGTCGCCCTCAGTGGCGTACAAGGCGACCTCCATGCCAGCGGCGGGGCAGCCGTTCATGGTGTCCAGAACGTGGGTGCTCAATCCCATGGGGAATCTCCTGAAGTGGGGCACGGCCTACCGGGGAGTGGTGTCACAGGCGCGGCGTGTAGACCAAAAGTGTATACACTTTTCGCCAATCCACCGTATCATGCCGCCATGGAATCCTCCTCCACCAGTGCGATTGTCGAGGCGTTGACCCGTGCCATCGTGGAGCACCGCCTGCAGCCCGGCACCAAGCTGGCCGAGCAGAAGCTCGCCGACCACTTCGGCGTGTCGCGCACGCTGGTGCGCCAGGCGCTGTTCCAGCTGGCACAGAACCGGCTGGTCACGCTGGAGCCCGCGCGCGGCGCGTTCGTGTCCACCCCGTCGGTAGAAGAAGCCCGCCAGGTGTTCGCCGTGCGCCGCATGCTCGAGACCGAGATGACGCGCGCCTTCGTGCAGAGCGTGACCCCCACCAAGATCAAAGCCCTGCGCGCCCACGTCGCCAGCGAGAAGGCCGCCATGGGCACGGCCGATGCCAGCAGCCGCACCGAGCTACTCGGAGACTTCCATGTGCGCATGGCCGAGCTCATGGGCAACGAGGTGCTGGCGCAGATGCTGGGCGACCTGATCTCGCGCTGCGCGCTCATCACACTGATGTACCAGTCGGCCAGCGCCGCCGAGCATTCCCACGAGGAGCATGGCGACATCGTGGCGGCCCTCGCCGCGCGCGACGAGGCCCTGGCCGTCTCCCTCATGCAGGCCCACCTGGAACACGTGGAGGCCAGCCTCACTTTCGACCGCAAGCGCCCGGCCAGCGACCTGGCCGCCGCGCTCAGCGCATGACATTCCCGTCCGTGACATGACCCCTTGAATCCCCGACGCCCATGATCTACGACTCCACCCAGCCCTACCCCCGCGACCTCATCGGCTACGGCAAGACCCCGCCCCACGCGCAGTGG
>SDXZ01000270.1 GCA_004210805.1 Acidovorax sp. | reverse complement strand
CACCGACCCCACCCCCCGGCCCGCGCACCCCGATCCCGGTGCGACCGAGCAACCGCCGCAGGACAGCCAGCAGCGTACGCAAGAGGATTCCAACCCGCGACCTCAAGAGGTGGAAGACGAGGACGCCGACCCGGTGGGCGAACGCCAAAGCGGCCATTGAATCGGCGGACGGCGCGGCAGGCGCGGATGCAGGCGGTGCCTGCTTAGCAACGCTGAGTGCCTACCGAGCAGGCCCAAAGCCAAAAAATGGCTTGGCACGGGCGGGCTGCACCGTCTCCGCAGCGTCGTCGGCCTTGTTCTCGCCTGCAGAACCTTGGGCAGGCTTGCCAGAAGGCCGCACGGGCCGGCGAGGCCCCACCTTCAGATCGTCCACCATCGCCTGCAAAGCAACCAGCCCAGCGGCCATCGCCGCCTGGTAGGTACTCTCGGGCGAATCGGCACGGTCTATTTCCGCCCAGCTCTGGTGGCTGGCGCGTTCGATCATCACCCATACAAAGTCGCCCTCGGTCGGCTCATCAACGTGCAATCCAATCGGGCGAAGCGTGGTGTCGGGCATGCCGCAGCATAGGTGGCAAGCCTGGGCAAAAGAAATAGTACGGACGCCTACCAATCCGGTAAGCAACGGCCTACAGGGCCGTCGGCGGGTCCATCGCAGACTTCGGCCTAACCCCGATATCTGCACGGAGAAAAATCCACCATGGCCACAGGAAGTCGAACCCTCTGGAAAGGCGCCATCACCTTTGGTCTCGTCCACATCCCTGTCGGTCTGCACACCGCGGCGAGCAGCGACGGGGTCGATTTCGATTGGCTCGACAAGCGCACGATGGACCCCGTGGGCTACAAGCGCATCAACAAACGCACCGGGCGCGAGATCGACAAGGACAACATCGTCAAAGGCGTGGAGTACGAGGATGGCAAGTACGTCATCATCAGCCCCGAGGAGATAGAGGCCGTGTTCCCCAAGACCACGCAGACCATCGAGATCGAGCGCTTCATCGACGCTAACGAAATGCCCTTCATCTTCCTGGAGCGGCCCTATTACGTGGCGCCGCTCGCCAAGAGCGAGAAGGTGTATGCGCTGCTGCGCGAGACCTTGATCGAGACCGGCAAGATCGCCTTGGCCAGGGTCGTGATTGCGACCAAGCAGCACCTGGCGGCCCTCGTGCCCTCCGGCCCGGCGCTGGTGCTCAACCTTCTGCGCTGGGGCGATGAGGTCAAGACCCTCGATTCGCTGGACCTGCCTGCTGCGGGCAAGAAGAGCGTGAGCGCCGCCGAACTCAAGATGGCCAAGCAGCTGGTCGACGAAATGTCCGGCCAGTGGGACCCGTCGGACTTCAAGGACGAGTTCCGCATCCAGGTGATGAAGCTGGTCGAGAAGAAGGCCAACGCCGGCGAGGGCAAGACCGTGCTGGAGCCTGAGGAGCAAGCGCCGCAGTCTGGCGAGGTGATCGACCTCACGGCGCTGCTGCAGCGCAGCCTCAAGGGCGGCAGCAAACCCGCACGCAAGTCGGCAGACGCAGCCCCCGCCAAGAAGGCCAGCGCCAAAACCGCTGCCGCAAAAAAATCGAGCACCACCCCCCAGAAGAAGGCGGCCTGAACACAACCCGCCACCCACAGGAGAAAACCATGGCAGACGACAAAACCAACTCTGGCGGCCAGGACCGCACACGCATCAGCCTGAGCGAGGACTACGAGGTGCGCGACTGGGCCAAAAAGTTCGGCGTGACGCCGGATGAACTGAAGGCCGCAGTAAAAGCGGCCGGCAACGACGCGAAGGCGGTAGAAGCACATCTAAAGGGCAACCGGTAACGCAGTTGTGCGCGTTGCCACCTGGAATATCAACAACGTCAACAAGCGGATCGATCTGCTTGTCGATTGGCTGCAGCGCACGCAGCCCGAAGTGGTGGCGCTGCAGGAGCTCAAGTGCCCCACCGCAGACTTCCCCACCGCGGCGGTTGAAGCCGCCGGGTACCACCCGGTGGTGGTGGGGCAGCGCACGTGGAACGGCGTCGCGTTGCTGAGCCGCGGGCATGAGCCGTTGACCGTGGTGACCTCGCTGCCGGGCGACCCGGCAGACAAGGAGGCGCGGTACGTCGAGGCCGCCATCAACGGCGTGCTCTGCGCCTGCCTGTACCTGCCCAACGGCAACCCCCAGCCGGGCCCCAAGTTTGAGTACAAGCTGCGCTGGTTCGAGCGCATGAAACGCCGCGCGCAAGAGCTCTGGGATTCGGGCTACCCGGTGGTCCTGCTTGGCGACTGGAACGTGGTGCCGACCGACGTTGATATCTATAAGCCGGACACATGGCGCGACGACGCGCTCCTGCAGCCCGAGCCCCGGGCGGCCTACGCCGACATCCTGGCCCAGGGCTGGAGGGACGCCATTGCCCACGTGCACCGCCGCAAGGCCGTGCCCTTCACCTTCTGGGACTACCGGCGCAAGCGCTGGGAGCGCGACGCGGGCCTGCGCATTGACCACATCCTTGCGGGCCAGCAGTTCAAAGTCGTGGACGCCGGCGTGGACCGCGAGGAGCGCGGCCATGAGGGCGCCAGCGACCACGCACCGGTGTGGGCCGAGCTGGCGCTCAAGAAGACGGCCGCGCCGCGCAAAACCGCTGCCACCGCCGCCAAACGCGATGCCGCGCCAACGCGCGCCTCCAAAGCAGCGCTGGCATCGGATGCCGCCCCGCCGCCGCTGGCGCAATACAACGCCAAGCGCGATTTCAGCAAGACGGCTGAGCCTGCCGGCGCGATGGGTCGTCGCAGCAAGGCCGCCGCCGCAGATCACCCGGAACCGCTTCAATTCGTCATCCAGAAACATTGGGCGTCGCGCCTGCACTACGACTTCCGTCTGGAGCTCGATGGCGTCATGGTCAGCTGGGCGGTGCCCAAGGGCCCCTCGTACGACCCGGCGGTGAAATCGATGGCAATCCATGTCGAGGACCACCCCATCGACTACAACAGCTTTGAGGGCAACATCCCCAAGGGTGAATACGGCGCCGGCACGGTCATCGTCTGGGACCGCGGCACGTGGGAGCCCACGGGAGACCCGCGCGAGGGCCTGGCCAAAGGCAAGGTCATTTTCCAGCTCCACGGCCAGAAGCTGGCCGGCCTGTGGGAGCTGGTACGGATCTCCAAGCCCGGCGAAAAAAAGCAGGACCAGTGGATGCTGTTCAAAAAACGGGGGGACGCATGGGCGCGGTCGAGCACCGAATACAATGTCATCACCGCCCTGCCTGACAGCGTGGTAGAGAAGCCACTCGGGTTGATTGAAGAGCGCGAACCCAGGGGTGCGGGGTCGACCGGAAAAACCGGGGGCCTCAGCAAGAGCAGTTCAGCCGGCGCCGCGTCGGCACTGGCGGGCGCAAAGAAAACCCGCCTGCCTGCCAAGCTCGCACCGCAGCTGGCCACGCTGGTCGCATCCATCCCCGAAGGCGACTGGGTCATCGAGACCAAATTCGACGGCTACCGGGTGCTGGCGCGCATCGAGGGCGATGACGTGCGGGTCTTCACCCGCAACGGCAACGACTGGACGGACCGGCTTAAAACGATTGCCGATGCGGTGGCGGCCCTGGGCCTGAGCAGTGGCTGGCTGGACGGGGAGATCGTGGTCCTCAATGACGCGGGTGTGCCGGACTTCAACGCCCTGCAAAATTCCATCGACAGCGCGCGCACGCGCGACATCGTGATGTTCGTGTTTGATGTGCCGTTTCTGGGCGATATGGATCTGCGCTCGACGCCCCTGCGGGCGCGGCGGGCGGTCCTCAAGGACCTGTTTGACGCACGCCAGAGCGAGACCATTCGGTTCAGCCCGTCGTTTGAGGTGGCGCCAGCGCAATTGCTGGGTGCAGCGTGTGCGATGGGACTTGAAGGGGTAATCGTCAAACGGGCCGATGCGCCCTACGTCTCTGGGCGCACAGAGACGTGGATGAAACTCAAATGCCAGCACCGCCAGGAGTTTGTGGTGCTGGGCTTTACCAACCGCACGGGCGCGTCCAAGGAAGTCGGCAGCCTGCTGCTCGGCTACCACGAGGACGGCCAGCTCCACCATGCCGGTTCGGTCGGCACCGGCTGGGACTCGGCCGGCGGCAAGGAGCTGCATGCCCGCCTTGTCCCGCTGGAAACCACCACGCCCCCCGTGAGCGCGGCTGAAGTCAAACCCGGCAGATGGTCCAAGCGCAGGGCCGGCAGCGAGCGCTGGGTGAAACCTTCGCTGGTGGTGGAAGTGGCATTTGGCGAGTGGACGCCGGACAGACGGGTGCGCCATGCCGTGTTTCGCGGCATCCGCACCGACAAGCCCGCCAGCGAGATCGTTCGGGAGCGCCCGCAGGCACCGCCCGCCATGGCGCCAGCGCCCGTTGCTCCCAAGCCCAAAGACAAGGGCAAGGCGGGCACAGTCAAGATCACGCACCCTGAGCGGGTCATCGACCCCACGACCGGCCTGCGCAAGGTGGACTTGGTG
>SDXZ01000070.1 GCA_004210805.1 Acidovorax sp. | reverse complement strand
GTTGGGTGGTGCAGGGGGGAAGCGGTCCGGGGCGTTGCGGAGCGCGGGTGCTGGGGAGGTGCCGTCATGCAGGGCATTGTGCCGTGCGCCCGGCGGTGGGGCGTGGCGCGGCCCTCAACGCTTGCGCGCCTTGCGCCCCTCTGGGGCCCGGCGTCCCTTGCTGGCCGCACGCGGCTTGCGCAGGCGCGGCACTTTGCTAATCCGCGCCAATGCCTTGCGGCATGCCGCCGTGCTGCCGTCACGCCGCGCTGCCAGCCAGCCCACGCCAAACCACGCACGCGGGTCTTTGCTGGCGATGTCCGCGTACAGCGCGCTGGCCACGCGCTCGTCGTGCAGGCGGCCCAAGGCGTCGAGCGCGGGATGCAGGCTGTCCAGAAAGCCGTTCAGGTCGTCCCCATCCACCGCCGGCGCAAGGAACTCCGTCAGGTAACGCAGCCGCTTCAGGCGCTTGCGCAGACGGTGCTGCGCCGGCGCGCCCAGGGAGTCGATGCGGCGGCCGTCGGCCTGCACCTTGTTGCGCAGCGCCCGCAGCCGCTTTTGCAGGCGTGCACGCGCTTCCTTGGGCGCGAGGGCGGCGGTGCTTTCATCCTGCGAGCCAGCCTCCGCCTGGTCTGCCGTAAAACCCATGAGTTCGATCAAAGCCGATTGAAACGCCGGTATGCGCACGATCTCTGCGGCCGCGCTGCCAGACGCGTCGGCAGTTGCTGGCAGCAGCGAAGCGGGAGCGCCGGCTTCGCGCAGCTCGGCATTCATCGCGCGCAGAACCTGCTCGCGGTCGCGCAGGCCACCCAGGCGCTGAAACACGTCCTGCAGCGCCGGCTCCCATGTGGGCGCAAAGCGGCCGGGTGCCAGCGCATGCAACTCGCGCAGGGCGGTGCGCAGGCGGCGCAAGCCGATGCGCAATTGGTGCACGTGTTCGGCCAAGTCCGCGCCCATGTCTGTGTCCGCGTCTGCGCTCTCGACGATCTCGCTGGCATTGGGAAGGATCTGGCCCAGGCAGTTGGCGACCACCGCGCGCTGCAGCGTGGGCCCGTGCAGAAACGGGGCGCTGCCGCCCCACTGCAGCGCCCGGGCCTTGGTGGCGGGCCGCGCCCATTGCGGGGCGAGAAGCCGCTCGCCGCGCTCGGCCTTGGACTCGGTGCTCAGCACCAGGCCATGCTGGCGCGCCCAGCGCTCGGCCAGCAGGGCCAAGCCCGCCACAGAGCCGCTTTTGAGTTCGATTTCCAGCTCGCAGATGCGCGCTGATTTTTCTTGCGGCGTACCGCGGTGGGCCACCACGCGGCCGGTGTCCAGCGCCAGCTCGGCCGAGCCGCCGCCCGCAAAAGCCACATCGCGCGTGATGCGGTCCATCTCGGTCCCATAGGTCTCCGCCAGGGGGCCTGCGGCTGTGGCCAGGGCCCGCAGCAGCAGTTCGCCCGCGGGGGAGCCTGCGTGGAGCTCTGGCAAGAGGGCTGGTGCGCCACCGGGTCCGGCCGCGCCGCGGGGCACGTTGTGCTCGTGCCGGTCCAGCGGCCCATCGCCCAGCGCCTTTACGGTCTGCACCCACTGGTCGCCCTCGCGGCGCAACCGCAGCGCAATGCTGCGCGACGAAAGTGCTGCATCGGGCGTGTCGTAGTAGCGCGCCTCCATGCGGATAGGGGTGTAGCGGCCCCGGCGCACGGCCGCCGTGACAGCGGGCAAGCGCCCGGCGGGGATGCAAAACTTGAATTCGATTTCCATGGCGTGTTTGATCTTGGCTGCGTGCTCACCATTATTGCTGGCGATTTGCCGATAGAGTCTTTAATATATTGATGCCAAATGAAGGGATATATCAAGGCGGGGATTTTCCGCAGCGCCAAGCGAATGAGTTAATCCGCTATTTTGCCGCCCCGTTTGCGGAGGAAATCAGACCCATGCCCAGCGGCATACCCGATTTGTCGCGCACCGAGGTAATCACCCGGAAAGCCGAAGCCTGCACCCGGTCGGGCAGGCGCACAAAATTGTTGTCCTGCACCAGCGTATCTCCATTGAGGTAGGCCCAAATGATGAACCGCAGCGCCTGCGTGGTCTGCTCTGTATCGGGCGCCACCTTGGGCAGCACCACGAAGGTGCCCATGGTGATCGGCCACGCGGCCTTGCCGGGCCGCTCCGTCAGGGTGGTGTGAAAGGTGCCGGCGCTGGCCCATTCGCTGTGGGCAAGCGCGGCACGGAATGCGTCGATAGACGGCTTCACAAATGCGCCTTCGGCATTCTTGAGCTGCACCGCAGTCAGTGCGTATTCGCCCACGTAGCCAAAGTCGACATAACCGATGGCGCCGGGCGTGGCCTGCACGCCCTTGGCCATGCCTTCGCTGCCCTTGAAGGGCAGCACGCCTTCGGGCCACGCGATGGTGTTCTTGGCGCCGTACGTGGTTTTCCAACGTAGGCTCACCTTGCTCAGGTAGTCCGCAAAGTTGTAGGTGGTGCCCGAGCCATCTGAGCGCACCGCCACGCGAATCGGCACATCGGGCAGGTTGAGGTCAGGGTTCAGGGCAGTGATTTCGGGGGCATTCCACTGCCGGACCTCGCCCATGAAGATGCGGCTGAGCACATCACCCGTCAGGCGCAACTGCCCGCTTTTGACCTTGGGCAGATTCACCACCGGGCTGATTCCGGTGATCGCGACGGGCAGGGCAACCAAGCGGTGTTCGACGAGCTCCTTTTCGGGCGGGTACACGTCGGTGGCGCCAAACCCGACGGCCTGCTGCTGGATCTTCTTCATGCCCGCGCTCGAGCCAATGGGCTCATAGGCCACGGTCGTGCCCGTGGCTTGGCTGTAGGCCTTGGCCCAGCTGCGGTAGATGGGGGCCGCGGCGGATGAGCCAGCGCCCGTGACCGTCTGGGCGAAGGCCCATGGGGCGGGCAACGCCAGCCAAAGGAAAAGCGCGGTGTAGAGGATTTTCATTATGGAGGTGCGATATTGGATGGCAGTTAATGGCTCGCCATGAATTTGCAGCGAATGCGGATTTTTGTCCCTTATTGCGGGCATGACCTCGCCCGGGAGGGCGGTAGCTTATCAAAACCTGCGGCGGAAATAATGGCCTCTCGCGCCCCAGCGCATTGATGGCGAGTCATGATTTTGTCACTTGAAACAAATAGTATCTGCGATTTTCAGCCGCAATTGGTGCGGCGCACCAATCTGGCCGACGCTTCGACGACTGTTGACGAGAATCCACATGCTTCAAAAAATGAAAATTGGCACCCGGCTGGCCCTGGCCTTTGCGGTGTTGCTGCTGCTGATTTCCGCGCTCGCTGCAGGCGGCATCAGCGGTGCCAAGCGGCTGACCGAACGCAGCGCGGCGTTGTACGGCGACCGCACGGTGCCCATGGGGGTGCTGGCGGAGATCAGCCACCTCACACAAAGCAACAGGGTGCTGGTGATGGACATGCTGATGGACCCGGGCACGAGCAACCTGCAAGCCAGCCACGCCGCGCTGACGACCAACGTGGAGCGCATCCGGGCGCTGTGGATGGGCTACACCGCCAAGCCGCTCCCCGCAGAGGAAGACGCCCTGGCCCGTGCGTTTGCCGACGCCAATGCTCAGTACCTCGACAAAGGCCTCATCCCGGCTGCCACGGCGCTGGTGGGAGGCAAATACGACGATGGTTCAGAGCTGTACATCACCCAGATACGTCCCCAAGCCGCCAAGGTGCAGGAGGCCGTGGAGCGGCTGGTGGCGCTGCAGATCCAGGTGGCGGCCGAAGAATTTAGTGCGGCGCGCCAGATGAGCGAGGCCATCCATGTGTGGATGCTGGCCGCCACCGCGCTGGCGCTGCTGGCGGGCGCGGCGATGGCGGTGGTGATCACGCGGTCGATTTCGGGCCCGCTGCGCCAGGCCGTGGCCCTGGCGCGCACCGTGGCGGGTGGCGACCTGAGCGCCCAGATCGAGGTGCGCGGGACCGACGAGACCGCCGAGCTGCTGGGAGCCCTGCGCGAGATGAACGGCCAGCTGGTGCGCGTGATCACCGAGGTGCGCGACAGCACCGAAACCGTGGCCCGCGACGCCGTGCAGATTGCGGGCGCCGCGCAGGACCTGGCGCGGCGCACCGAGGTGCAGGCCTCCAGCCTGCAGGAGACCGCGGCGTCCATGGAGCAGCTCACCGCCACGGTGCAGCACAACACCGACAACGCTGGCCGGGCCACGCGCCTGGCGCGCGAGGCGAGCAAGGTGGCCAACGAAGGCGGCAGCGTGATGCAGGACGTCATCGCCACGATGCAGGAGATCAACGTTCAGTCGCAAAAGATCACGGACATCATCAAGGTGATCGACGACATCGCCTTTCAGACCAACCTGCTGGCGCTGAACGCCGCGGTGGAAGCCGCGCGCGCGGGCGAGCAGGGGCGCGGCTTTGCCGTGGTGGCGGGTGAGGTGCGCGGGCTCTCGCAGCGCAGCAGCACGGCAGCGCGCGAGATCCGCGGTCTCATCACGGCCAGCGTGCGCGGGGTGGAACGCGGATCGGCCCTGGTGGGGCAGGCGGGCGAGCGCGTGGCGAACACGGTGCGGCATGTCGATCAGGTGGTGGAGCTGATCAGCGAGATCCAGGGCGCAGGACAGGAGCAGGCCCGGGGCATTGCGCAGATCGGCGATGCCGTGCGCCAGCTGGATGTGGCCACGCAGCAGAACGCCGCGCTGGTGGACGACAGCTCGTCCGCCTCTGCGGGCATGAAAACGCAGGCCCGGCGCCTGCTTGAGGTGATCCGCCAGTTCCGCCTGAGCCCGGACGGCGCGGCTGCCGGCGAGCGGCCCCTGCGGATTGCGCGGGCCGGTGCAACGCCGGCGCAATGGCCTGTGGCGCCGCGCTGACCGCTGAGGCCACCGCCGCCATGACCCGGACGGACGTCCTCATCGCAATCGCCGAAATCGCCCACACGGGCGGCGCCGCCACGCCGGAGGACGCGATCGGGCAACTGGCGATGATCATCGACAGCCTGGAGCTGTCGCACGGCGGCACCGAACAGGTGATGGAAATGCTGCTGCGCATCGGGGCCTGCGTGTGGAATTTGCAGCAGGAGCGCCTGCGGCTTTGAGTTGCCGGAGCGCACGTCGCGCTTTGCCGTGTAGCGGCTGGCAGAGGGCGCAGATGCAACTGGCGCGCCGGCTTGACGGGCCGGGGGCTACGGTAGGGTACGACTGCCCGGGTTGCTAGCGTGTCCCGGGCCCGGCCGCGCCCTCCTCGGACGAAGCAATCTGGTTGCGCCCGCGGTGCTTGGCCAGGTACAGCGCCTGGTCTGCGCGGTCCAGCGCGTCCCGCAGGCTGCGGTCCGTCTGGCGGAAGGCGCCCACGCCCATGCTGGCCGTGATGCCGTACCGCTGGCCGGCATCGTCCACCAGTTCCATTGCACGGAGACTGTCCAGGATGCGCGTGGCCACTTCCAGGCCTTCGTCGATGGCGGTGAGCGGCAGCAGCACGCCAAATTCCTCGCCACCCAGGCGGCCCACCACATCGCTCGCGCGCAGCTCGCCTTTCACGACCTGAGCAAAGGCCACCAGGGCCCGGTCCCCTTCGAGGTGGCCGAAGCGGTCGTTGATCGATTTGAAGTGGTCGAGGTCCAGCATCAGCAGCGTGAGCGGCTCGCCGTTGTCCAGGGAGTGTGCGTACACCGATTCGGCGCAATCGAGGAAGGCGCGGCGGTTGGCCATGCCGGTGAGCATGTCGGTGGTGGCCAGACGCTGCAGTTCGCGCTCCAGGTTCTTGCGCTGGGTGACGTCGCGGTAGATGCCCTCCACACCCGCAAAGTTGCCGGCATGGTCATACAGCGCGTGGCTGCTGATGGAGATGTCGATCACCTGGCCGTCGCGCCGCACCATCTGGCCGGGGAAGTCCGAGACCTCGCCATGCGCGAGGATCGCGGCCTTGAACGCGTCGCGGTCGGAACTGTGGGGGTAGTAGGACTCGGCGGTGCGGCCCTCGATCTCGTGGGGCTCGTAGCCCAGCACGCGCCGCACGCCCGGGCCCACGTGCTGCACCACGCCCTGCGCGTTGGTGCGGTAGTACACGTCCTGCATGTTCTCGAACAGGCGGCGAAATTTCTGTTCGCTCTCGCGCAGCTCGGCCTCGATTTCGCTCTGGTGCGTCATGTCCATGCCGCTCATCAGCACGGCCGGCGCGCCTTGCCAGTCAATGGCGACGCTGCTCACCAGCACCATGCGCAGCTGGCCCTGCTGCGTGCGCACGCGGAACTCTGCGGATTTGTTGGGCCGCCGGGCCTGCTCGGTCCCCGCCACCTGCTGCACCCGACGGTTCGAACGGCGCTGGTCCAGCGGGTGGACAAAATCGGCGAGAACCAGCCCGATCAGCTCGTCGGGGCTGGTAAACCCGAGCAGCTGTGCCCCGGCGGCGTTGGCATGGCGAATGGCCCCCTCCTGGGTGATCAGGACCGCCGCTGGCAGCGCTTGCAGCAGATCGGTGTCGTGGGGCATGGGGGTGTTGCGTTCACCAGACGTAGTGCGCCATTGTGGCACCGGGGTTTGCGGCTGGGAATGGGTATCTGTCAGGGGCGCTACCATCGACCATGAGAAAAACTTTCCAACTCCACGCCGAAGGCAAGAACCCAGACCGCATTCTGGAGGCCGTCAAGCACGAAATCCGCAAGTACATCAAGCGCGAACGCCGCCGCGATCTACCCAAAGGCGCTGACTATTGGGACTTTGATTGCCGCTTTGGCCGCACCCAGGACGCTGCCGAGGTCGTGCACCTGTCAGCGCTGACCGAGCGCATCAACGAAGTGGCGGCAGAGGGCGGCCCGCAGTTCTACGTGGAAATTCTCGCCAAGCCCGGCTTGCGCCAGGCGCGGCCCGAAGGTGCGGCGCCTGAAGGCGAAGATGAGGACGCTTTGGGAGACGACGAGGATGTCTGATGACGTGCGCGCCTTTGCCGCTGAGCGGGCGCGCCTGTCTTAGGTCTTGTCGGCGGGGCGCTCAGCTTCGCCTGCCGCCGCCGCAGCGGCTGCGCGCAGCTTGTCCTTCTTGCTGGGCCGTTTGCCCTTGATGCCGCCGGTGCCTGCCGGAGCCTGCACGTCGGGCGCCGCCACCGGGGCGGTTTCGGTGGGCTCAAAACCCGCAATGTGCTCGCGCGGCAGGCTCAGGTTCTGGCGCTTTTCGATCAATCTGAAATGTGCTTCGTCGTCTGCCGTGACAAAACTCACCGCGACGCCACTTTCTCCTGCCCGGCCCGTGCGGCCGATGCGGTGCACATAGTCCACGGCTGAGCGAGGCAGGTCGTAGTTGACCACCGCGGGCAGCTGCGCAATGTCGATGCCGCGCGCGGCCAGGTCGGTGGTCACCACTACCTGCCAGCGTTCGTCCTTGAACTCCTGCAGCACTTGCTTGCGGGCTCCCTGGCTGAGCCCGCCATGGAAGGGCGACGCAAAAACACCGGCCTTGTAGAGCTTTTCGGCCACATGTTCGGCCGCGTACTGCGTGGCCACAAACACCAGTACCCGCGACCAGGCGTGCTCCTTGACCAGATGGCGCAGCAGCCGCGTGCGGCGGACGGCATCCACCGCAATGGCACGCTGTTCAATGGCGGGCTCGTTGCCCGGTGTGTGGGGCACTTCCACCCGCACCGGTGCGTTCAGCAACCCGTCGGCCAGCGTCTGCACCGCGGCGGGGAAGGTGGCTGAGAAGAACAGGTTCTGCCGCTTGGGCGGGAGCAGGGCCAGCACGCGCGCCAGCTCCTCGGCAAAGCCCAGGTCCAGCAAGCGGTCGGCTTCATCGAGCACCAGGTGCGCCACGGCGGACAGGCGCAGGGCGTTGTGCTCCACCAGATCGAGCAGACGCCCGGGCGTGGCGACCACGATGTCGGCACCGCCGCGCAGGCCCAGCATCTGCGGGTTGATCGACACACCCCCGAACACGATCGCCACCTTGACGGGCTGCTGCAAGTGCTGCGACAGGCTGCGCAGCACTTCGCCCACCTGGGCCGCCAGCTCGCGCGTGGGGACCAGCACCAGCGCGCGCACACGGCGCGGGCCACTGGTCGCGCTCAGCTGCAGCTGCTGCAGCAAGGGCAGGGCAAAAGCAGCGGTTTTGCCCGATCCCGTCTGTGCAGCGCCCAGCAGGTCCGACCCCTGCAGGATGGCCGGGATGGCGCTGGCCTGGATGGGCGTGGGCGTGGCAAAGCCCGCTTTTTCTGCAGCGTGGACGAGGGCGGGAGACAGACCGAGGGAGGCAAAAGGCATGGGGGCGGCGCTGGAGCGGCGTGTAAAAAGAACGCACGACAGCGCGATCGGAAAAGATGGGGGATTGTCGCCGCAGTTGCGGGCAGGCCCCTGCGCAGGCGCAGCGGCGACAGGTGGCGGGTCTATCGCCTGGCATCGAACAACCTCTGTGTGCAGGTTCGGGGGAGGGTCCAGTTGTTCTCGACCACTGCGCCGCCACCGATAATCAGGTTGCCGGCGGCTCGCCGGTGTCCCACTGTCCAAAGCACCCATGGCCCTGACCCTTGATTCTTCTGCCATCACCCACGGCATCCAGCTCGCCGTGGCCCCCGTGTTTTTGCTCACGGCCGTGTCGGGAATGATCGGCGCCGTGGCAGGCCGGCTGGCCCGCATCATCGACCGGGCCCGGGTGGTGGAAGACCGCGCCCGCGCCAATACCGAGCCGGAGTTTTTGGCCCGTGCCTACAACGAGCTGGCCGACCTGCGCTTGCGCGGGCGCCTGGCCAACGGCTGCATCGGCCTGCTTACGTTCTGCGCTTTCCTCATTGGTACCACCATCATCTTGTTGTTTCTGGGCGAGACGACCAACTTCCAGTCGAACCGTCTGGCCGTGGGCGGCTTCCTGGCGGGCGTGGCCTCGTTTCTGCTGGCCCTGGTGTGCTTTCTGACCGAAACCCTGCTGGCCACGCGCCTGCTGGACTTCCACATGCTGCAAAAAGAGGTGGAGCACAAACGATGAAGTCGTTCGCCGACCTGGGTGGGCTGGTCTATTCCACCGACGCGGGCCGCATGTGTCCCGGCTGCCGCCACAGCGTGGCGCAGTGCACCTGCAAGCAGAACAAGCCGCTGCCCACCGGCGACGGCATCGTGCGGGTATCCCGCGAAACCAAGGGCCGCGGCGGCAAGGCCGTGACTTTGGTCAAGGGGGTGCTCGTGGATGACGCCGCGCTGGAGCAACTGGGCAAACAGCTCAAGGCCGCATGCGGCAGCGGCGGCACCGTGAAAGACGGCGTGATCGAAGTGCAGGGCGACCATGTGGAGCGCGTGATGGCCGCGCTGCAAAAGCTCGGCCACAAGGTCAAGCGCGCGGGCGGTTGATGACGCCGGCCCTTGACCCCGACAAGCTGCAGAAGCTGGTGACCCTGCAGATGCCCTACGGTAAGCACAAGGGCACGCTGCTGGCCGACCTGCCGGGCAATTACCTGAACTGGTTTGCGCGCGAGGGGTTCCCCAAGGGAGAGCTGGGACAGCTGCTGGCGCTGATGCACGAGATCGACCACAACGGCCTGTCCGACTTGCTGGTGCCGCTCAGGGCGGGTGGTGCGGGGCGGCCGCAGCGGTAGGGGCGCGGCACCTGGCGCCGCCATAATTGCGCTCAACCAATCACCAACAACAACTCCGAGGGAATGCACATGAAGGGCAATGTCGCTGCGATCGTTCTGGTCGTGCTGGGTGTATTTTTTCTGCTGACCAATCTGGGTTTGATCAGCATCAGCCTGCGTGAACTGCTGCGGGTGTGGTGGCCCGTGGCGCTGATCGCCGTGGGCGTGGCGCTGTTCTTCACGCCCGGCTCCAAGGGCAAGTAAGCGGCTGGCAGCGCTCCGCCGCGACGGCGCACCGTGCAAAGCGGCGCTCTTACGCCTGTCCAGCAGGCGTGGTGCCGTGGGAGTCGCTTTCAGAACCGGCTGGCTGCGGCGCATCAAAAGACGGCGCCTGGCCAAAGTAGCCCCGGAACAGATTGCGCGCAATGCCGTGCGCGGCCTGTTGCAGTTGCTTCGCCGCCTCGGGTGCAAAAAGTTGGCTGGTGTGCAGCTGCCACAGCCGCACCCAGGCTGCAAAATGCGCGGGCGTCACGCCGTCCAACCCCATGTGCTGGCCAAACACATCGCCCTTGAAGCTGCGTGTGCCCAGCGCCACGGTGCTCCAGAACGCCACGAGCCGCTGCAGATGGGCGTCCCACTGCCCGTGCAGCGCCTCTTCGAAAACAGGGCCGAGCAGCGGATCTGAGCGCACGTCACCATAAAACCCATGCACCAGCTGCGCAATGCTTTCCGCGCTGAGCGCTGCGTTCTTCGGTGCAGCGGGCGCTGCCTGCGGCTGGGCGCCCGGCACGTCCGCGGGGTGCTGCTTTAGCTGCACGCGCAGGCTGACGAGCCGCAGCCTTGCGACGGCGCGGCGCCCGCTTCAAAAGCCGGGAACAGCACGTTGTTTTCCAGGTGGATGTGGTTGATCAGATCGTCCCCCAGCTGCGCAATGCCGGCGTAGAGCGCGCGCCAGGTGTTGCAGGCGCCCTGGGGCGGCGTGGCGTCGTGCGTGAGGGCGTTGAGCTTGTCGAGCGCGGTGCCGTGGTCCACGTGCTCGGCGCGCATGATGCTGATCGGTTGGCCGACGAAGGGGTTGCCGCCCGACTTCATCATGGGGAACAGGATGTCCTCTTCCTTGCGCATGTGTACGAGCAGTTCTTCGTGCATGTCTTCCAGCAGGTCCGCCAGCCCGACGGGCACCTCGGCGTTGTCGCGGTGCACGGCTTCCACGCGGCGGGCCATGCGGATCAGCTCGGGCAACTGGACGCGGTGCACCTCGTGATAGCGGGCAAGGATGTGGTCGATGAGTGCGCTGGGCGATGCAGCCTCGGGCGCGGCATCGTTGCGCTGCAGGGCCGCCAGCTCGGCCAGCACGGCATCAGCATCCAGGCCCTTGTCGGCCGCCGCGTGGGCCAGGCTGACCTGCCCGCCGCAACAAAAATCCAGCTTGAGCCGGCGGAACACGGCGGTGGCGCCGGGCAGGTGCACGGCGATCTGGCCGATCTGCTGGTCTGCGGTCAGCGCAAAAGGAGCGGGCGGGGTGATCTCGAGATGGTCTGCGCGGGCGTTCATGGCGGGTCCTTTTAAAGATTCATGCACTGTGAATATTTTATCCAATAAAATTCAGGCTTAATGTATCTTTTGATTGACCTGAGGCAAAGACCATGCGGCTGACCCAATGGACCGACTACACCCTGCGCGTGCTGATGTACTGCGCTGCCACCGAGGGGCGTGACCTGCCGGTGACGATCACCGAGGTGGCCGAGGGCTACGGCATATCGCGCAGTCACCTGATGAAGATCGTGCAGCAGCTGGCCGCGCAGGGCCTGCTCGAGACCACGCGGGGGCGGGGCGGCGGCATGCGGCTCATGCGGCCCGCGTCAGAGATCAACGTTGGCGCCGTCGTGCGTGCGACCGAGACCGACTTCAACCTGGTCGAGTGCTTCGACCCTGAAACCAACCGGTGCCGCTTGAGCTATCACTGCCGCTTGAAGGGTGTGCTGGTGGACGCCATGCAGGCGTATTTGGCCGAACTGGACCGGGTGACGCTGGCCGACCTCGTGAAGCCGCAGGCTCCCGCAGTCGGGGTCTCTTCCCCGGTGGCGGTCGCTGCATCGCGCGGCGCAGTCAGCCGGCGCGTGCTGCCGGTGGCCGGGTTGCCGCTGGGAGCGCCAGTTTTGGATTAAATCAGGCCCTGTCGCTTTTCGTTAAAGGATTTATTGCTATGCTATTTATAGCAAACCACTGCAATCACCGCCACGCCGGCACAGACCGCGCCCACCAAAGGCGCAGGCGCATGGCCCATTGCGGCGTATAGCCCACCGTCGCAAAGCGGACCTGGCCCTGCCCATCGAGCACCACCAGGGCGGGCACCGCCGTCACCCCCCAGGCGCGCGACAAGGCACTTTGTGGGTCCACGGCAGTGGGCCAGGGTATGCGGCGTTGCTGCTGGACCTGTGCCACGCGCGCTGCGTCGCCCGACTGCATGGCGATGCCAAGCACGGGCCAGTCGGCCGACAGAGCGGCAATAGAGGGCTCCTCCAGCCGGCACACCGCGCACCAGTCGGCCCAAAAGTGCAAGGCTACGGCCTGGCCAGGGTGCTGTGCGCGCCACGCTTCCAGCGTGGTGATGGGTGTCTGGCTACCGGCCGCCATGGCAAGTGCAGCGTCGGGCGCGGGCCCCTGCGGCAGATGCCGCGTGCGCCAGGTGTCTACCGCCACCACTGCCAGCCACGCGAGCACGAGGGTGGCCGCATGTTGCTTCCAGCCCGCGCGCAGGCGCTGCAATGTGCGATAGATGCGTGCCCTGATCAACATGGAAGAGCGCGGGTGGCCTAGCAGCGTGTGTGAAGCACTTCGCCCTAGCGCAACACTTCTAGCAACCGGTCCAGTCCACCCTGGTTGATAGCCACCTTGGCCTGCGCACGCACGGCGGGCTTGGCGTGGTAGGCCACCGACAGGCCGGCCACGCCCATCATGGGCAGGTCGTTGGCGCCGTCGCCCACGGCAATCGCCTGCATCGGCGAGACGCCCATGAGCGAAGCGACTTCCAGCAGGGTGCGGCGCTTTTCGGCACCGTCGCAGATATCGCCCCAGGCCTGGTCGACCATGCGGCCGGTGAGCAGGCCGCCCTCAATCTCCAGCATGTTGGAGCGGGCGAAGTCGATGCCGAGGCCCGCCTTCACGCGGTCGGCAAAGAAGGTGAAGCCGCCAGACACCAGCAGCGTGGTCAGGCCCGCGGCCTTGGCGGCGGTGATCAGCTCCTGGGCGCCGGGGTTGAAGCGCAGGCGCTCGGCGAACACCTGCTCCATGTGCGCCACGGTCACGCCCTTGAGCAAGGCCACGCGCTGGCGCAGGCTTTCCTTGTAGTCGGTGATCACGCCTTGCATCGCCGCTTCGGTAATCGCGGCGACCTCAGCCTTGCGGCCGGCCGCGTCGGCGATCTCGTCCACACATTCGATGTTGATAAGGGTCGAGTCCATGTCGAACGCGATGAGCTTGTAGCTCGACAAGGACAGCGGAGGCACGATGTCCTGGACCACGAGGCCCGGGGCGAATTCGGTTGCTTGGTTCATGGCGGAGACGGGATTTGTTGTGCAGGCGAAACCCGCAATGGTATCGCCGGCGCCCTGCAAGCCGATGCGGGCCTCAAGCCGCCGAACCGCAACGGGAGCGCCTGCGCCGGGCCCTGGCTACCCCAGGCTACTGCACGCTGGGCGGCAGTTTCAGCCGCAGTTCAAGGCGGGAAGCGCGCTCGCTGATTGCCTGGATGCGCTGTGCCCTGTCGGCATCGGAGAGGCCCTTGTGGTTGTTCACCTGCTGCCAAGCCGCAAACATCTCAATATCGCCTGCAGTAATCAGCTGGGAGTTTCTTGATTTTCGAAACGCAGAGAGATTATTGACTTTCTTCAGTATGTCCTTGTCTGTGGCACTGCCCTTGCCAAACGACAAAATAACTTGCTGGATTCGCCGGCGCAAATCTGCCGGCAAAGAAGTGGACCACACCAGCGGCGATTGGGGCAGCGTGGGAGACGACCACAAGACGTGAAGCTGGTCGGCCAGCCTGGGATTGGATGCACGGAACATGGCCAGTTCCTCGTCATTGGCCGTGGCGAGGTCCACTTTCCTCGCGGCGGCCATGATGAGGTTATTGATATGGCTGCCGTGCATTACCTTGGCATACAGCGCCGCGGGTTCGTTAATCCCCCGCTTGACGAAGGCGTAATACCGCGGAACCAGATGGCCAGAAAAGCTTTTGGTTTCTCCGTCGGCAAACACAAGGCCCTTGCCGGGCCGTTGGGCATCGGCCAGGGTTTTCAGCCCGCTGTCCCTGTGGGTCACGATGATCGCGTGGTAGCCGGTGCTCCCGGCCTCGGTCACCATCTGCGCGAAGACCTCGCCCGCACCCCTCTCCACCACCGCCAGGGCCGCAGAGTTGCCGGCCCACGCCAGATCGATTTCGCCACTGGCAAACGCACTTGCCAGTGCCGACGGGTCGGGGGACTCCCACGCCCGCAGCGTGATGGCGTGCCCCAAGTCCTGGGCCACGCGCTGCACAAACGACGTCCAGGCCGCCAACGCAGCGTCAGACCCCCGGGGCGTTATCACCGCGAAAACCAGGGGCGACTTGCGTGCCTCTCCGCCTGGAGCCGGCGTCAACGCAAACGCTGGGCCGATGGGCTGAATCAGGAGCAGCCCGCTGGATGCCAGCCATTGGCGGCGCTGGAGGCACACATGATTATTCATGACGATCGAGTTTCTCTGGGTTGTTGAAATTCAATGCAGTATTGAATAGCTGCCGGGAGTGTTAATTCGAGTGCGACATATGATTGTGCTGCAGCGTGACGGGAATGTAGTTGTAGTGGGGTAGATATGGCAAATCCGTGCTTACCCTAGCGAAATTGATTTCTTTCATCTTGCTTTCATATTGCTTTCAATAATGCTCGGTATAAATACCTGTTCGGTTTTGATTGGCGAGGTGGAATTACCAACCTTTCGATTACCTGTCACCGCGCCGTGGTGTAACTCCGGTGGATGGCGAATAGTGGGCAGCCCATGATCGGGTCCATGAACTTGCGGCAGATCAGACCCGGATGGAATCGTTGGAGCGCTGGCGACGCTTTGGCGGTTGTGCACCCCGCGCCGGGGTCGGCCGCCGCTGCAGTCCGCGCCGTCGCCACCCGGGGCCAGGGCCCGTGACGGCAGCTTGATGACCTCGGGGCAGCGTGGAGCGGCCTGTGGATTCCGCAAAACCCTGCGCCTCCAGCTGTCCGACTTGCTCTCCGTGTCGTCCCTTCGTTGCGCGGCCGCAAAGGCCGTGCGGGACGACTGCATTTGTCTATTTCCAATCCTTCAAGGAGACCCGCATGCAAACCATCCGATACCCCCTCGCAGCCATGGTGCTGGCTGTCTTGTCCACTCTGGCTTGCAATGCGCAGGCACAGGCACAGGCTCAGGCGCAAGGCCCGGGCCAGCTCAACGCTGTCTGCTCCGTCCAGGACGCCTGGTGCTCGATGATTGCCTCGACCTTCATGCGCTCGTCGGGCATCAAGGTCAACATGGTCAAGCGCGGTTCCGGCGAGGCACTGGCCCAGTTGATTGCCGAGCGCAGCAACCCCAAGACCGATGTGTGGTTTGGCGGCACGGGCGACCCGCACATGCAGGCGGCGGAGCTGGATCTGACGCAGGAGTACCAGTCGCCCAGCTTGCCCCAGCTGCATGGCTGGGCGCAGGACCAGGCACGGCAGTCGTCGTATCGCACGGTGGGTGTCTACTCTGGCCCGCTGGGATTTGGGTTCAACACCGAACTGCTGGCGAGGAAGAAACAAGCCGCTCCCTTGTGCTGGAAGGATCTGCTCAACCCGACTTTCAAGGGCGAACTGCAGATGGCCAACCCGGCAAGCTCCGGGACGGCCTACACGATGATCGCCACGCTGGTGCAGCTGATGGGCGAGGACAAGGCGTTCGAGTACCTGGGGGCGGTGCACAAGAACGTGAGCCAGTACACCCGCTCGGGCACCGGCCCCATCAAGGCGGTGGCGCGTGGCGAGGCCCTGGTGTCTGTCAGCTTTGTGCACGACGCCCCGGGGGAGCAGATGCAAGGGTTTCCCATCGGGACCAGCGCCCCGTGCGAGGGAACGGGCGCCGAGATAGGGTCCATGTCCATCGTCAAAGGGGCACGCAATCTGGAGAGTGCCAAGAAGTTCTACGAGTGGGCTTTGACCCCCGCCGCCCAGCAATTGGGTGTGGCGGTCAAGCAGTTTCAGTTGCCTTCCAACAAGGCCACTCCGCTGGACAGCAACATTCCCGATTTCAAGAAGATCAAGTTCATCCAATACGACTACGCCAAGTACGGCAAGACGTCGGAGCGCAAACGCCTGATCGAGCGTTGGGAGCGCGATGTGAATTCGCTGCCGCGGTGATACCCCGCGCTTTAGGAGGGCGGGGCGGTTCGCCGCTGATGAATTGAGGACGCGAGGGGCATGCGCACCCCAAGACTCGATTCGAACCACCGCCGCAGGCCCCCCATCGCACCCCGAGCGTTTTAGTTTCTGCAGCCGCGTCAGGCCAAAGGAAAAGCATGCCCTCCATTCGCTCTGTATCGATCCGAGCCCGCATGAACGCGGCCATGGCACTGTCGGCCACCACGGTGGTGTTGCTGGGGGCGGGCGGATTCTTTGCGCTCCAGAGGGCGCAGGCTGAGTTCGTCGCGTTCTCCCAGCAACACCTGCCACTGGTCGTCGGGGCGAGCAAGGCCCGGGATGCGCTGGCGCAGCTGGCACGCTTTGACGACACCGATGTCGTCATCAACTACTCCATGCCGGGCGACGCACAGCGCATTGCCGATCAGTGGAAAGTGCTGCTGCAGCGAGCGACAGAGTCTCTGAGCGCCATGGACACTGCAACGGCCGACCCGGCCTATGCCACCGCCGTCCGCGAGGCCCTCGAGAAACTGAGGGCGTACCAGGGCAAAGTGGCGCCCGTGCTGCAGACCACGGTGGACGGCAAGCTGCAGTCGGTAGCGCAGGGCACGCGGGCCCTGTCAGGCACCAAACAACTGGTGGTGGATGCGGAGTCCGGGCTGTCGGCGTTGGTTGTGCGGCTGGACCAGGCTACGGAGGCGATGGGGGCGCACATCGTCGCGCGCAACGAAGCCAGCAGCGTGGTCCTGGCCGCTGCCGTCCCCCTCGCGCTGCTGGTGCTGCTGCCGCTATTGGGGGTGACGATGCGCTCGTTCCTGCAGCCATTGGTGCGCGCGCGCAGCGCGGCGGCGCTCATTGCGGGCGGAGACCTTTCCGGGCGCATCGATGACGATGGGCGGGACGAGATGGGGGATCTCATGCGCTCGCTGCGCGACATGCAGGACAGCCTGCGAGGTCTGGTGGGAGATATCCATGCCGCTGCCGGTTTTGTCTCCTCGGCTTCGGGCGAAATGGCGGCGGCCAATCAAGACCTGTCGGCACGTACCGAGCAAACCGCTGGCGACCTTGAAACCGCGGCGAGCGGGCTGGCGCAGCTGAGTGGGGGGCTGGCCACCAGCGCGGGTGCGGCGCGTGAGGCGGGCCGGCTGGCCGTCGATGCGGTCGATGCCACCCGGCGCGGTGACGAGGCAATGAATGCCTTCGCGCTCACGATGCGCGGTATTGAGGACTCGTCCGCCCGCATCCAGGACATCGTGGAGGTGGTGGACGGCATCGCGCGGCGCACCCACATCCTTGCGCTCAACGCCAGTGTCGAGGCCGCGCGGGTGGGCGTGCACGGCCGTGGCTTTGCCGTGGTGGCTCACGAGGTGCGCATGCTGGCCCTGCAGGTGACAGAAGCTGCGCGCGAGATCAAGGCGCTCATCGAGCAGTCCCGCGAACATGTGGCGCAGGGTGGTGCGCGTGTTCAGGAGGCCGGCGTCACGATGGGCCGCGTCACGGCGTCCACGCATGCGGTGTCGAAGGTGGTGCAGGACATTGCAGCCTCTGTGTCTGAACAGAGCCAGGAAATGCAGCGCGTGAACCATGCCGTGCTCCAGCTCGACCGCTCTGCGCAGCAGAACAGCGCATTGGTGGAGCAATCGGCCGCATCCGCCGAAGGCCTGCGCGACCAGGCCTTGCGCCTCGCGACGCTGGTAGGGCGGTTCAAAGTGGGCGCGGCAGGTTGACTGCCCGCTAAGCAACCCGGCCCGCCAAGAAAAGTCCGGCCTTCGCTGGGCCGCCTTCGCTACTCAGCTTCAGGCCGAGGCGGCCTGGGTCAGCGGCTGTCCCAGGCTGCGCAGGATGTCGCGCACCATCTGTGCACGGTCCTTCGGGTCTTTCAGTTCGCGCTCGATGCGCAGCTTCTCGTTGCCCGCCAGCTTGATGTGCTTGTTCTTCTGGATCAGTTCGATGATGCGCATCGGGTCGATCGGCGGCTGGGGTTTGAAGGTGATGTGGATCACGCCGGGGGCGGCATCGACCTTTACCACGCCGTAGGGCTGGCTCAGCACGCGCAGGCGGTGCACGTCGATGAGCGTTTGCGCCTGTGGCGGCAGCTTGCCGAAGCGGTCCACGATCTCTTCGAGCAGGCCGTCGATCTGGTCGGGCGTCTTGGCCGTGGCCAGCTTCTTGTAGAAAGACAGGCGCAGGTGCACGTCGCCGCAGTAGTCGTCGGGCAGCAGGGCGGGGGCGTGCAGGTTGATGTCGGTGGTCACGGAGAGCGGGCTCAGCAAATCCGGCTCCTTGCCGGCCTTGAGCGACTTCACGGCCTCGTTCAGCATCTCGTTGTACAGCTGGAAGCCCACCTCCAGCATGTTGCCGCTCTGGTTCTCGCCCAGCACCTCGCCGGCGCCGCGGATCTCCAGGTCGTGCATGGCCAGATAGAAGCCACTGCCCAGTTCCTCCATCTGCTGGATGGCGTCCAGGCGCTGGGCGGCGTTCTTGGTCAGGCCCTCGGTGTCGGGCACCATGAGGTAGGCATACGCCTGGTGGTGGCTGCGGCCCACGCGGCCGCGCAGCTGGTGCAGCTGGGCCAGGCCGAACTTGTCGGCGCGGCTCATGATGATGGTGTTGGCCGTGGGCACGTCGATGCCGGTCTCGATGATGGTCGAGCACAGCAGGATGTTGTAGCGCTGGGCCACGAAGTCGCGCATCACGCG
>SDXZ01000269.1 GCA_004210805.1 Acidovorax sp. | reverse complement strand
AGAATCTCGGGGTGGCCCGCGAGCTGGAAGTTCTTGAGCACGTGGATCTGCAGCGGTCCGAACAGGCGGCTGAAATCGATGTGCTGCTGCGGCGTGATGCGCTGGTCGCGGAACACCAGGACGTGGTGGTCCAGGTGCGCGCGGTGGATGCGGGCGAAGTCCTCGCGGCCCAGCGGGCGCGACAGATCGAGCCCCAGCACCTCGGCGCCCAGCGGGCCGGCAGCGCCTGCCACGGGGCGGATCACCAGACCTTGCGGCGGCGCGTCGCCATCGGTGGCGATGGCGGTAGGGGGCGGAGAAGACAGAACGGCCGACATGGGAACCTCGCGGGGAATGGGGACAGGTGTGCCCCTGAGGTCTGCACTCTAGGCCGCGTTGCTTATTCAGGGAACGAAGGTTTTCTCAGTTGTTAACAACCAAAACAGCTAACGTGCCATACGACTCCCACCCGGTATGGCGCTCTGCGGTTCGCACATGCCATCATCGCCACTGGGCCCACTTCCATCCTTGCCGATGCCTGCGACCTACCACCACACCGTCAGCGGCCAGCGCTGGTCGTTCAGTGACCTCCGTGAGGTGATGGCCAAGGCCACGCCCGCACGCTCGGGCGACACACTGGCTGGCATCGCGGCCAGTTCGGCGGTGGAGCGCATGGCCGCGCGCATGTGCCTGGCAGACCTGCCGCTGTCCCGCTTTCTGAGCGAAGCGCTGGTGCCCTACGAGGTCGATGAGGTCACGCGCCTCATCATCGACACACACGACGCGATGGCGTTTGCGCCCATCGCCCACCTCACCGTGGGCGCGCTGCGTGACTGGCTATTGGCCGCAGACACGGCCGCCCTGACCGCCGTGGCACCGGGCCTGACGCCCGAGATGGCGGCCGCCGTGAGCAAGCTCATGCGCAACCAGGACCTGATCGCCGTGGCGCGCAACTGCCGCGTGGTCACGCGCTTTCGCAACACCCTCGGCCTGCCCGGCCACCTGGCCGTGCGACTGCAGCCCAACCACCCGACCGACGACCTGCGCGGCATCGCGGCGTCGATGGTCGACGGCCTGCTGTACGGCGCGGGCGATGCGGTGATCGGCATCAACCCGGCCACGGACAGCATCACGGCCCTCACGGGGCTGGTGCACATGCTGGACGAGGTGATCACCAAGCTGCAGATCCCCACGCAAGCCTGCGTGCTGACCCACGTGACGAACACGGTGCAGATGATCGAGCAGGGCGCGCCGGTGGACCTGGTGTTCCAGTCCATCGCCGGCACCGAAAAAGCCAACGCCGGCTTCGGCGTGAACCTGGCCCTGCTGCAGGAGGCGCGCGAGGCCGCCCTGTCCCTGAAGCGCGGCATGGACTTTGGCGATGGCCGGGGCAACAACGTGATGTATTTCGAAACCGGCCAGGGCAGCGCGCTGTCGGCCAACGCCCACCACGGCGTGGACCAGCAAACCTGCGAAGCACGTGCCTACGGGGTCGCGCGTGCCTTCTCGCCGCTGCTCACCAACACGGTGGTCGGCTTCATCGGGCCCGAATACCTGTACGACGGCAAGCAGATCATCCGCGCCGGCCTGGAAGACCACTTCTGCGGCAAGCTGCTGGGCGTGCCGCTGGGCTGCGACGTCTGCTACACCAACCATGCCGAGGCCGATTCGGACGACATGGACACGCTGATGACGTTGCTGGGCGTGGCGGGCCTGACCTTCATCATGGGGGTTCCGGGGGCCGACGACATCATGCTCAACTACCAGAGCACCTCGTTCCACGATGCGCTGTACCTACGCGAAGTGCTGGGTTTGAAACGCGCCCCGGAGTTTGAAGCCTGGCTGCAGCGCATGCACCTGGCCGATGGCGCGGGCCGGCTGCTGCCCGCCGCGCAGCAGCAGGCAGCCATTGCGCAGCTGCGGCAGATCGGGATGCAGAGATGAGCGAGTCAGCCCCTGTCACCGGCCCTCTGCCCGACCCCTGGGATGACCTGCGCGCCCACACCGCCGCGCGGCTGGCGCTGGGCCGCGCGGGCACGGCCGTCCCCACGCGCGAGTTGCTCAGCTTTGGCCTGGCCCACGCCCAGGCGCGCGATGCCGTGCACCTGCAGCTCGACGCGGACGCGCTGGCGGCGCAACTCAGGGCGTTGGGCTGCAGCACGCTGCAAGTGGCCAGCGCCGCGCCCGACCGCGCCACCTACCTGCTGCGGCCCGACCTCGGCCGACGGCTGGGCGATGCGGATGCGGAGCGGCTGCGCGGCCTGGGGGATGGCCACACACACTGCGACCTGCTTTTGGTCGTGGCCGACGGGCTCTCGTCCCTGGCCGTCGAACGCAACGCCGTTCCCCTTGTGGAAACCATCCTGCGCACCGCGCCGCAGGGCTGGCGCATCGGCCCCGTGGTCATCGCCACACAGGCCCGCGTGGCGCTGGGGGACGAGGTGGGCGCGCTGCTGGGCGCACGCATGGTCGCGGTGCTGATCGGCGAACGCCCGGGCCTGAGCTCGCCGGACAGCCTGGGCATCTACCTCACCTGGCACCCGCAGGTGGGCCGCAGCGACGCCGAGCGCAACTGCATCTCCAACGTGCGGGCCGAGGGGCTGGCGCCGTCGGCAGCGGCCACGCGCCTGTGGTGGCTGTGCCAGGAGGCCCGGCGCCTGCAGCTCACGGGCGTGCAGCTCAAGGACCACAGCGATGCACTGTCCATCGGCGCCTCATAGACATGCCGTCGCTGCCCTGGCCGGTGGCAAGAGCTTTCCGCTGGTGCCACGGCAGGCCATCCATGAAAATCCGCCGTCATGACCGAAAAAAACCCAGACGATCGCCCTGTCCATCAAGCGGCCTGCCACTGTGGGGCTGTCCGGTTCACTCTGCGATTGTCCAATGGCCTGCGGACCGCGCGGCGGTGCAACTGCTCCTACTGCAGGATGCGCGGGGCGGTGGCGGTCTCGGCGGACCTGGATGACATCCACGTGACCCAGGGGCAAGAGGCTCTCACGCTCTACCAGTTCAACACGGGCGAGGCCAAGCACTACTTCTGCGCGAAGTGCGGCATCTACACCTTCCACCAGCGCCGCTCCAACCCTCACCAGTACGGAGTCAATGCCGCGTGCATCGAGGGCGTGAGCCCTTTCGATTTTGCAGAGGTTCCGGTTTCCGAGGGCCGAATCCACCCCAAGGACCGTGCCGACGGCGCTTCAGTCACCGCGGGCTGGTTGCGCTATGAAGCCAACCCTCTGGCGCCCGACATTTGAAGCGTCTGCGTGCGGCTGCATGGCTCCAGCTGGGCTGGCACCTGTGTTGGCGCTGGATAAGCAAAAAAGGTATGCAGGCGACGGAGCCACACGGCCTGCAGCGCCGCATCACAACCGGTGCGAGCGATCCCCGTGCGCAAAACCCATCGGCTCCCACGGCTCGCCCGCGCCCAGGGCCAGCACCTTGAAGAGCTCGCCCATCTCGTGTTCCATGATCAATTTGGCCGCTACCGCACGTTCCAATTGGGGTAGTTGCTTCATTTTTGGTAGCAATCCGCAGTTGATGAGGAAATGCGCCTGCGTGGTGTAGCCCAGCACGTGGAGCCCCGCCTCCTGCGCGGCCAGGGCCATGGCGGTGAAGTTGACGTGGGCGGTGATGTCTTTGCGCCCCACCGCCACCAGCGGGTCGCCGTCGGCCAAGTGGCCCTGGTGGCACATCACCGTGCCCATGTGGCGCTGCGGGTGGTAGTACTCGCTCTCGCCAAAACCGTAGTCCAGCAGAAAGGCCGCGCCGCGCTCGAGCCGGTCTGCCAGCATGCGGATAAAGCCTTCGCCCTGGGCGTGGATCTCCGTCAGGTAGTCCTGCGGGCCTTCGATGTCGACGGGCGGCCGCAAGTCCGTGGGGCGGTCGGCCCAGGCAAAGCTTCCGTCGTCCTCTGCCACCACGCCGCGTTCGTGCCACACCCCGTCTGCGTGGCCGCCGTGGCGGGCCAACAGCTGCACGGGCATGGCGTCAAGCACTTCGTTGCCCACGATGACGCCGCTCAATTGGTCGGGCAGCGCATCCACCCAGCGAACCTTGTGCGCATGGGCCGCCAGCCGTGCCTGCTGGCGCGCGCGCAGGCTGCCCGACAGGTCGACGATGGTGTAGCGCTGCATCTGGTCGCCCAGGGCATCCAGCAACTGCAGGGCCAGCGCGCCGGAGCCGGCGCCGAACTCCCACACTTCGTCCGTGCCGGTCACCTGCAGAGCCTCGCCGACCTGCACGGCCAGCGTCTGGCCAAACAAGGACGTGAGTTCGGGTGCGGTCACGAAGTCGCTGCCGGACTGGGGCATGGCGCCAAACTTGGCGCTGTCGTTGGCGTAGTAGCCCAGGCCCGGCGTGTACAGGGCCAGCGCCATGAAGCGGTCAAAGCCGATCCAGCCACCCTCGGCGGCGATGGTCTGGCGGATGTGCGCCGCCAGGGCGGTCGTTAAACTGTCGGGTTCTTGGGTCACGGCCCGCATTG
>SDXZ01000268.1 GCA_004210805.1 Acidovorax sp. | reverse complement strand
CTTGGGGGCGGCGGGGTCGAGCAGGCGGCCAGCGTTCCTACAATCAGCGCCGTTCCCACAGCGCGCAGGAGTGTCAATTTCATGGGTCTGATTTTGCTTGAAGCGCTGCTGGCGCTCGTGTTGCTGGTGGCCATCGTCTGGTGGACCATGTTCTCGGGGCGCAAGGGGGGCGAGTTGCACAAGCCCAGCGAGGAAGCGCCACCCCCGCCCCAAATGCCACCCGCCGCAACACCTCCTGTGCCGGGCCCCACTCCGCCGGCTGCACCGCCCGGTTCTCCTTGACTACTTAACCCCGCTGCGCACAGGTTGCAGGCGATACCGTCCTACAGCCAAGGGGCCCCTGTGCCGATGGTGTGACAGCGCGCACCACACCACCATGGCGGATCAGCTGGGCGCTACCGAGACTGCCGCCAACGACAAGCTGCAGTCCCTGATCGGAACTCCCGCAGCGCCCAGCTCCCGATGATTTTTCAAGGAGCACACACATGCGCAAAAACATTCTCTGGGGCGCCACCGCCGCCGTCGTCATCCTGGCCTCTGGCTGCGCCAGCATGGACGACACCCAGCGCCGCACGGCCACAGGCGCCGGCGTAGGAGCCATCGCCGGGGCGGTGATCGGATCGGCCACCGGCGGCAATGCCGGCACCGGCGCCGTGGTGGGTGCAGGTGTGGGGGCGTTGGGCACCTACATCTGGTCGCAGAACATGGAACGCCAAAAACGCGAGATGGAGCGCGCCACGCAAGGGACCGGCATCGCCGTGACCCAGACGGCCGACAACCAGCTCATGCTCAACATCCCGAGCGACATCTCCTTTGCCGTAGGCCGCTCGGACATCCAGCCCAACTTTGCGCCGGTGCTCGACCAGTTTGCGGCAGGGCTGCGCAACAACCCGAACACGGATGTGCGCATCGTGGGCCACACGGACAACACCGGCAGCGACGCCGTCAACAACCCGTTGTCGGTGGACCGCGCCGCCAGCACGCGCAGCTACCTCACCATGCGCGGCGTGGACGGCCGCCGCATCGCCATCGACGGCATGGGAGAGCGTTATCCGATTGCCAACAACGAGTCGGCCGATGGCCGGGCGCGCAACCGGCGTGTCGAGATCTTTGTGGGCGAACGTCCCCGCGGTTGATCCTCGGGGCTGACAGCCCGAGCGCCATGGCGTCTCGGGCGCGCCCCGCGCAAACGCCTGAGCTATTGCGCACGCCGCGCAGCCGCTCAGCCGCTCAGGCCAGGCCAGGCCAGGCCTCACTGGCCGGCGCGCAGCAGGTTGGCCAGCTCCACGGCCGACTTGACCTGCATCTTGTCGAACACACGTGAGCGGTGCACCTCGACCGTGCGCACGCTGATATCCAGCTGATCGGCAATCAGCTTGTTGGGCAGGCCGGCCACCACCAGGTCCATCACATCGCGTTCGCGGTCGGTCAGGTCGGTCAGCCGCACCTGTAGGTCGCCGCGCGCACGCAGCTGGGCCAGGCGGCTGGCGGACTGGGCCAGTGCCTGCTCCACGCGGTCTACCAGCGCGTTGTCCGAAAACGGCTTCTCGCAAAAATCAAAAGCGCCGCGCTTGACGGTGTCCACCGCCGTCGGCACGTCGGCGTGGCCGGTGAGAAAAATCACCGGCATGGTAGCCAGGTCGCCACGCACCGCCAGCAAATCGAACAACGCCAGGCCGCTCATGCCCGGCATGCGCACATCCAGCAGAAGGCAGCAGGGCTGGCGCTGCGTGGGGCGAACCTTGAGCATGGCGTCGAAGGCCTCCGCACTGTCAAACGACTCGGAAAGCAGCCTGCGCGAGCGCAGCAGCCAGGCGAGCGCCTCGCGCACGCTGGCGTCGTCGTCCACGATGTACACGGTGGCGTTGGTGACGGGTTCCATCAGGGTCTGGCAGCAGAAGAAGGAGGAGAGACGGGCAGCGTGAAGGTAAACACCGTACCACGCGGCTCGTGGGGGGCAAATCCGAGAAAACCACCGTGCTGCTCGATGACCGTGCGGCACAGCGAGAGGCCCAGGCCCATACCCTCGGGCCGGGTGGTGAAGAACGGCGTGAACAGCCGCGCACCCACCTCGGGGGGGATGCCCGTGCCCACGTCGGTGACGGCAAATTCGATCCAGCCGCTGTGCTGGTTGGACGCCGCGCGGCGCACGCGGATGTCCAGCACCCGGTCGCGGATGGCCGGGTCGTCCATGGCCTGCATGGCGTTGCGCGCCAGGTTGAGCAGCACCTGCTCGACCATGGTGCGGTCGCACAGCACGGGCGGCAGGCCTGGCTCCACCGTGGTGTTCACGCGCACGGCCAGCTTGCGGGCCTGCAGGATGGCCAGCGGCAGGATGGCGTCGATCAGCTGCTGGGCCGGCACCGCCTCGCGCGCCTGGTCGCGGCGGCGCACGAAGTCGTGCACGCTCTTGATCACCTTGCCCGCGCGCTCGGCCTGCCGCGCGATCTGCTGCATGGCCATGCGCACGTCCTCCAGGCTCTCGGGTGCGGGCATGCTGCCCGCTCCGGCGGGGGCTTCGAGCAGGTTCATCGAGCCCGTGGCGTAGCTGGATATGGCGGCCAGCGGCTGGTTGAGTTCGTGGCTCAGCAGCGAGGCCATCTCGCCCACGGTGGCCAGGCGGGCCGTGGCCTGCAGGCGCTCCTGCGATGCGCGCGAGAGTTCTTCCACCCGCCGCTGCTCGCTGATGTCCAGGAACGCGCTCATCCAGCCGGTGTGCTGGCCTTGGGCGTTGATGAGCGGCGCTTCGATGATCAGCACCGGAAAGCGCGTGCCGTCCTTGCGCATGAAGACCGACTCGAACCCCTCGCGCGGCGGTATGTGCTGGCCCGCCAGCCGGATCGCCTGGCGCTGGCGGTACTCGTCCACCAGCTCGGGCGGCCAGTAGGGGGCAGATGCACTCTGGCCGAGCAGCTCCTGCGCGCTGAACCCCACCATCGCGCAGAAGGCCGGATTCACGTAGGTGATGCGGCCCTCCAGGTCGCGCGCGCGCAGGCCGGTGACGAGCGAGTCCTCCATCGCCTTGCGAAACGCGAGCGCGTCGGCCAGGTCGCGCTCGGCGCGCAGGCGCCGGCGGTTGTCGCGCACCAGCACCACCATCACGGTGACAAGAGCGATCGACATGGCGGTGACCAGCGCAGTGAGCACGTTGGGAAACAGGCTGGGCGCGCTGTGCCAGGTGTCCATGCGCAGCACGAGCGTGCTGCCGGGCAGGTCCAGCAGGTGCGTGGCGGTGAACATGCGCGAGCCCCGGCGCGCGGCGCCCAGCACGGCCAGGCGGGTGCCGTCGGCTTCGGTGAACGACGCCTCCTGGCTGCGCGTGAGGTTGTGCGCCACCAGGTTCACGAGCACGTCCTGCAGCGAATAGGTGACCACCAGAAAACCCGTGTGCCGGCCGCCGGCGGTCAGCGGCAGGCACAGCTCCATCATCTCGGAGCCCAGGCCATCGCCGTGGGGTTGGAAGTAGCTGCTGGAGTACGCGGGGCTGCTCAGTCGGCGCGCATTGGCGCAGGCAATGGCCGCGTCCGATTGCTGGCCCTCGCGCAGGCGCGCATCCCAGGCCACCGGGCGGTAGGGCGACTGCGCATGGGTGCGCACCCGCAGATGGGAATCGCGCCACTCGATGCGCACCAGCTCGCGCCGGTTGCGCAGCAGTTCGGCTGCATCCACCTCCCATGCGAGCTGGCCCGGGTCGCCCGCATGCAGCGCCTGCAGGCTCTGCAGGTTGCGTGTGAGCGCCACGCGGATGTCCGACACCGCATCGGCCGTGTCGCGCTCCAGGCGCGTCTGCACCTGGCTGGCCTCATAGCGGCCCGCGAGCCAGACCATGGTGGCCAGCATGGAGATCACCAGCAGCACCAGCAGCGTCCAGAGCGACCAGCGCCGCCACGCGCCGCGCCAGCGCCTGACCAGAATATTCAGACCGAGCTTCATCCCCGGCATCTATGGCGCGTGACGCTGGCGCGGCTTCGGCGAGGGATGCCGAGCAAGGGCCGCCCCGCAGCGAGGGCATCGTCCCCCTTCCCGCGCGTAGCGCGAGAGAAGGGGGAAGCCGCAAAGCGGCTCAGGGGGTTGCGCTCCATCTCTACAGCACGCGGTGCGACAGCGAAGGCAGTTGCAGGCGCAGGTTGCGCAGGCGTTCGGGGTCGAGGGTGCCGGCGACCACGCCCGCGCCCTGTTCCAGCTGGGACTGCACGGTGCCCCAGGGGTCGACCAGCATGCTGCGGCCCCAGGTGTGGCGTCCGTTCTCGTGCACGCCGCCCTGGGCGGGAGCGAGCACGTAGGCCAGATTTTCGACGGCGCGTGCGCGCAGCAGCACTTCCCAGTGCGCCTGGCCGGTGGTGTGGGTGAAAGCGCTTGGCACGAGCAGCAGGTCAGCGCCCGCGCTGGCGTGCGCGCGGTACAGCTCCGGAAAACGCAGGTCGTAGCACACCGACAAACCCACGCGCCAGCGGTGGCCGCTGCGCGACGGCAGGTCGAACTGCACAGGCCTGTC
>SDXZ01000267.1 GCA_004210805.1 Acidovorax sp. | reverse complement strand
CTGCGCTTTCGCAAGGGGAGCACGGGTCAGTTCGAAGTCATGCAAAGCGCCAGCAGCGGCACCCTGGCGTTCTGGACCGGGGTGCAGCACGCCGACGTGCGGATGGAGGGCCAGGAAGAGCGCGTGCCGATGCAGTTGCGCACGACAGAGGTCTTCCGCCTTGAAGGGGGCGATTGGAAGCTGATCCATCGCCACGCCGACATGCGCCAGACGGACGAAGCAAAAGGCTGAGCTGCAGCCCGCGCAGGACATCAGCCAGACCGGGCCACCACCGGCACCGCGCCCGGCCGCCGGAGGGTCCACAGCGCCGCGGCCATCAGTGCCACCCCGCCCAGTTGCACGGCGCTCAGCGTGCGGCCATACACGCACCAATCGACCAGCACCGCCGTGAGTGGATACACAAACTGCAGTACCGCAATGCGCCCCAGCCCCAGGCGCGCCATGCCGGCAAACAGCACCACGTACGCCAGCCCCGTGTGCAGCACGCCCAGGCCCAGCAGCCAGGCCCACGCGGTGCCCTGCTGGGGCCAGCCCAGCACAAAGGGGGCCCACACCAGCGCCACCGCGCCCACCAGGCACTGCCAAAACGCCATCGCAAAGGGGCTGATGGTTTTCTGCGTGTTGGCGAGCAGCGTGACACCCGCATAGCAGAGCGAGCCGCCCAGGCACATCAGCACGCCCGCCATGTAGCCGCCACTGCTGGCTGCTGCGGCGGCTGCGGAGCCGTCCAGCAGCCCTGTGGTCAGCACCAGCCCACCCAGCGCAGCCAGTGTGGCAAGCCACTGCGCGGGCGAGACGGCCTCGCGCAAAAACAACGCGCCAAACACGATGACCCAGATGGGCTGGATGTGAAAGATCACCGTGGCCACGGCGATGGATGTGCGCGGGATGGCGGCGAAGAACAGCGCCCAGTTCATCACCATGAGCACGCCCGTGGCACAGGCCACCCATCGGGCGCGGCCGTTCAGCAAAAGTTCTCTGCCCCGGCCTTTGGCCAGGCACCAGGCCAGCAAGGCCAGGGCGCCGAATGCGCATCGGAACCACACGGTGACCAGCGGGTTCTGGGCCGCCTCTTCCACAAAAACACCGATGGTGCCCAGCAGCACACCGCCGGCGATGAGCAGCCACTGGCCGTCCCGCTCGCGGGTGCCGGCAGGCCCTGTGGACGTGATGGGCGCGGCAAGCGATGAAGGCGTGGCGGCACTGGCTTTTTGGTTCATGCCGCCGATGCTCGAAGATTGACGCCCTGGAGTAAAGCGCATAGTTTGCGCTGCTACCATTCGAAAAACGAAACCATTAAACCGCCTGCTTGCCGGCCCGCAACCGAGAACCAGCGCCATGAACTACCCCGACTTTCAGATCGACTGGCTGCGTGCCTTTGTGGCCGTGGTGGATGCGGGCTCGCTATCCGGCGCGGCGCCGCTGGTGCACCGTTCGCAGTCGGCAGTCAGCATGCAGATCAAGAAGCTGGAGGCCGCGCTGGGCCGCCCGGTGCTGCTGCGCGGGCCGCGCCATCTGGAGGTGACACCGGCCGGGGCCGAGCTGCTGTCGTACGCGCGCCGCGTGCTCGACCTGCAGGCCGAGGCGCATGCCGCGCTGTTCGGCCCTCAGCTGGCAGGCCGGGTGCGGCTGGGGGTGCCGGACGATTACGCATCGACCTACCTCACGCCGGTGCTGCGCAGCTTTTCCCACCGGTATCAGGGCGTGGAGATTGAGCTGACCTGCGAGCAATCGACCTCGCTGATCCCACGCGTGGTGCGCGGAGAGCTGGACCTGGCCCTGGTCTCGCGAGACAAGCCGCAGCGCGGGCATTTCTTGTTTGAAGAACCGCTGGTGTGGGTGGGTGCGCCGCAGTTCGAGGCGTGGCGGCGCGACCCGCTGCCGATTGCGGTGTATGAGTCAGCCAGCATGGCCCGACAGGCCACCCTGGCGGCGCTGGGCACGCGCCGCCGCGCCTACCGCATCGTGTACCACAGCTCCAGCCTGGCGGGGCAGCTGGCCGCAGTGGAAAGCGGCCTGGCGGTGGCGGTGCTCACGCGGTGCAGCGCACCAGCCCATCTGCAAATCTTGCAGAACCTGCCCGCGGAGTTTGACCTGCCGCCGCTGGCTTCGATGAACGTGGCGGTGCTGCGCAGCAAGGTGTCGCTGCGCTCACCGGCGGTGGATGCGATGTACGAACAGATCGTGCGAACGCTGGGCCAGTGAAGGCGGAGGCGGCGAGTGGGGGTGCCTTGATTTCGTTTGCCCTGAGCCCGTCGAAAGCTCACCGCGAACGTGCCCAGGCTTCGACAGGCTCAGCCCGAACGTTTTTTTGGGGAAGGCTCCTTAGCCCGCCTGTACCAACGCGAGCAGGCCCGCGCGCGGCCCCAGCAACGCATCGCCGCCAATCAGCCGCAGCGCACCGCCCTGCCCCGTGACCACCAACTGCGGCACGCCCCGCGCGCCCTCGGCGCGCAGCGTGGCCTGGGCGCTGGCGACGCGCTCGGCGACCTCGCTTTGCAGCGCGGCAGTGGGTGCCAGCGTCAACACTGCAGCATCGGCCAGGCCCAGGGCGCGCAGCACATCGGCCAGCACCTCGGGCTCCGCGGTGTCCCGGCCGTCCACATAACGTGCGTGCTGCAGGGCGTGCAAGGCGTCCAGTTCGCGCTCAGGCGCGGTCTGCGCCACTGCCGTCAGCGCCAGGGTGGCAGGGCCTGAATCAAAACGGCCGGATGCAGCACCCAGAATTTGGTCGCGGTAGGCCTGCGTGAAGGGCTGGCCTGTGAGCTGCTGGATGCGCTGGTCATTGGACCAGGCGTACGCAGCGAACTGCGCATCCATGGGCCGCGCCCCGGCGCCCGCAAACAGCCCCGTGGGCGCCAGCGAGACGTGCACGCCGTCCACGCCCTGCAGGTATTGCAGCGCCGGCGCGGCGGCGTAGCACCAACCGCACAAGGGGTCGAACAGATAGGTCACCGTGGTGGGCATGGAGGGCATGGATCAGGGTCTTTCAACGTCAGGGGGTGAGGATGAAGCCAGCGCGGCCTCGAAAAGCGCCAGCTCTTTGGCCAGGGTGCCCCGGCTGCGGAAGTGGCGGCCTGCGCGGCCGTACCAGTTCTCGGCATCTTCGAGGTCGCCCTCTTGCAGGTGCAGGATGCCGTGGAGCCAGGCGGCGAGCATCGAGCCGTCGTGTTGCACCAGATCGTGCGCGGCGTTCCAGCGCCCGGCGTGCAGGTGCTGCAGGACTTGATGGAGCGGTGGAGTTGGCACGGTCTGGTGTCCGATCACTTTTGCGGGTTGGTGAACATGGGGTTGCCGCTGGCGGTCTTGGTGGTCTCTTCTTGCAAGACGTCCCAGTGCTCCACGATTTTTCCGCCGGTCAGGCGGAAGATGTCCACGCCGATCATGACCTTGGGGCCCATGCCCGAATAGCGGGCGTGCACCACGACGTAGTCGCCTTCGGCCACCACCATGCCGGGTTCGTACTTGAAGTCGGGCGGCAGGCTGCCGACCCACCCCTTCAGCACTTCGGACCCGTTGGGCACGGCGGGGTTGTGCTGGATGTAGCTGGGTGACCAGTACTTGTCGATGACCGAAGCATCGCGCGTGATGAACAGGCCTTTCATGCCGGCCACGACGATGTCTTTGTTGGTGGTCTGCGCAAAGGCGCTGGTCGAAAAGGCGGCCAGCAGCGATGCGGCGATGAGAACGGTCTTGAAAGTTTTCATGGCGGATTCCATGGAGGTTGGTGTGCTGTGGCTTGAGGTCGTTACGGCCAAGCTGCTTACCACTTCATTTCGCCTTTGTTCACCTTGGCACCGATGTCCAGCGACATCGCGCCTTCGGTCAGCTGCGGGTACGACTGCTTCATGGCCTGGATCAGCTCTGCACTGTTCTTGGTTGCGGCCAGGTTCTTCTCGAAGGTTTGCAGATAGGCCTTGGTGAAGGTCAGCGTGCTCGCGTCGATCTTGGTGCCGGCTTGCATGTGGCCTGGCACCACCAGCGTGGGCTGCAGGGCGGCGATTTCGTCAAGCTGCGCAACCCAGGCCGCACGTTCAGCGGCGGATTGCGTGTCGGCCGTCCACACGTGCATGTTGCCGAACACGCCGATGTTGCCGACGACGGCCTTGATCGATGGGATGTACGCATACGGGCGGTGCGCCAGCAGGCCGGTGGTGCCGCGGATCTCGACCACCTGGCCGTCTACCGTGAGCGTGTTGCCGCTGAGGGCCTTGGGCAGCACGGGCGTGCGCGGTGCGTTGGCACCCATCTTGGGGCCCCAGAACGAGAGCTTGGTGGCCAGCTTGGCGTTGATCTTCTCCAGCACGGCGGGCGTGGTCACCACGTCGGCCTTGGGGAAGATCTCCTTGAGGGTTTCCACGCCGAAGTAGTAGTCGGGGTCGGCCTGGCTCACGTAGATGGTCTTGAGCTCTTTGCCGGAATCGAGCACGTTGGCGGCAATGCGCAGTGCGTCGGCACGGGTGAAGCCGCCGTCGATGACCATGGCTTCCTTCTC
>SDXZ01000266.1 GCA_004210805.1 Acidovorax sp. | reverse complement strand
AAAAAATTGCTTTTCCAGCGGAAGTCGATGATCATTAAAGAGAGAGGATATAGATAGAGGGGGGATTTATCAGAAATAGTATAAAAGTGCAGATTTGAAAGCGAAATCTAAAATGAATATACAGACTGAAGAACAGTCTGAGATGTGGCCTGTGTGTTAAGGAAAACGCAATTCAAATGCACATCAATGTTACTGGAGCAATAACGAAATGACAAGTTTTCTAATTCAAGTGCACACAACTTGTACCCATCACTGTAAACGATCTCAAGTTGAGAGATCAAGTACACATCTCAGTCGACTCAGGCAGTGAAATCTCAATGCGCTCTGCATTGGCCGATGACTCGGGCGAGCCGCCTTCGTTCAGCACCGACACGGTGCTGGCCTCACCCTGGCTGCGCACCACGATGCGGTACTTCAGCGGTGGGGTGGCGGAGGACGAGCCACTGAACAGTTTGCCGAAGAAGCCGGGTTCCTTCTTGTCGGCGTTGGGCGCCACATAACGCACGAAGTACGTGCCTTCGTTGCGGTTGCGGTCTTCCACCGTGAAGCCGGTGCGGTCCAGCGCCAGGCCTACGCGGCGCCATGCGCGGTCAAAGCCTTCGTCGAGCTGCACCACCGGGCGGTTGTCCACCGTGGCCATGCGGGCGGCCTGCGCACGCGGCGCAGGCGCAGCAGCCACAGCCTTGGACTGCTCCTGGCTCACGCCCAGCTTGACCATGAGGCGGCGCAGGAATTCGGTTTCAAGTTCCGGGTCGGAGGGGCGGGGCTGCCACACCGTGTTGTCCTTGGTGGTCGTGCCATAAACCTCGATCATCCCGCGGTGGGTGATGTAGATCTCGGTGCTACCGTTGGCGTTGCGTTCCAGGCGGGTGCGAAATTTGTCGCGCTCGCCGGTGGAATACAGCGAATCGAGCAGCTTGCCCAGGGTCGAGCGGATGAAGTCCTGGGGCAGCTTAGCGCGGTTCTCGGCCCAGTCAGTTTCCATGATCCCCACATTCGCCTCGGCCTGGGCCAGGTTGAAGCCGCTCTCTTGCCAGAAGTCGCGCACGGGCTCCCAGAGCTTGTCGGCCGGGCGGTTGACGACCAGCCAGCGTTGGTTGCCATCGCGCTCGATGCGCACATCGCCCAGTTGCAGGGCCGCGGCATTGGCGGTGCCCGATGGCTGGGCGGCCTGGCCGGCTTGCATGGCGGCAGCCGAAACGGGCCCGCCAGGCACGGCGTAACGCGAATCGCGTGACAGCTGTGTCAGGTCCGGGGGGACTTCCAGGGTAGAGCCCTTGGCGGCGCTCTTGTAGTCGATCTTGTCGCCTTCCAGGGCGGCGCAGGCGGACAAGGCCATGGCAAGGGCCAGCAGGCTCAGGCGGGTGGTAGCAGCTTTCACGCAGAAATCCTCGAAGAAGTCTCAGGGAACGGGCGCGGCCCGGATCAGATCAGGCCGCTCGCGCGCAGCGCGGATTCGACGATGGCTTCATTGCCGCTGGTCAGCGGCGTCATCGGCAGGCGCAGGGTGCCGCCACACAGGCCCATGCGGGCCATGGCCCACTTGACCGGGATCGGGTTGGCTTCGACGAACAGGTTGCGGTGCACGGGCATGAGCTGGAACTGGATCTGCAGCGCACGCTTGGCGTCGCCGGCCAGCGCAGCCTCGCACAGCTCGTGCATCAGACGTGGCGCCACATTGGCGGTCACGCTGATGTTGCCATGGCCTCCGCACAGCATCAGGGCCACAGCGGTCGGGTCGTCGCCCGAATACACGGCAAAGCCCTTGGGCACGTCGCGGATGAGCCACTGGGCGCGCTCGATGTTGCCGGTGGCTTCCTTGATGCCGATGATGCCGGGCACCTGGGCCAGGCGCAGCACGGTGTCGTGCAACATATCGGCCACCGAGCGGCCGGGCACGTTGTACAGCACGATGGGCAGGTCGCCCGTGGCTTCGGCAATCGCCTTGAAGTGCTGGTACTGGCCCTCTTGCGTGGGCTTGTTGTAGTAGGGCACCACCTGCAGCTGGCTGTCGGCCCCCACGCCGCGCGCGAACTTGGCCAACTCGATCGCTTCGGCGGTGGAATTGGCACCGCAGCCGGCCATGATGGGCACGCGCTTGGCGGATTGCTCTACCGCGACGCGGATGATCTCGCAGTGTTCTTCGACATTGACCGTGGGGGATTCGCCCGTGGTGCCCACCACGCCAATGCAGTCGGTACCTTCGGCAATGTGCCAGTCGATCAGTTTGCGCAGGGTGGGGTAGTCCACGCTACCGTCCTCGTGCATGGGGGTGACGAGGGCGACGATGCTGCCGGTAAGGGGGACGGAGGAAGAGGTCATGTCCGCAGTGAAAAACGGTAAAGGAGCATTCTAACTAGGCAGAAGATGCCGGGCCGGACCGGCCGGCCCCGGGAGTTCCCGCACTGCTGTGACGCGTTGCACGAAACGGTCGGGGTTTTGCAAGAAGCCGTCCTCGTATGCCACCACCCGCAAGCCCGCGCAGGCGGCCAGCAGCTCGCCCGGCGCCAGCAGAAACTCTGGCCGCGACGGGCGGCCAACGGTTTCGTTACCGTGTGCAAAGGTCTCATAGATGAGTACGCCACCCGGCGCAAGGCTCCCGACCACGGCGGGCATCAGCGGCCGCCACAGGTAGTTGGTGACCACCACGGCGCCAAATTCACGGCCCGCCAACGGCCAGGGGCCATTCTCGATATCGGCCAGGACCAATTCCCCAAGCCCCTCGCAGGCGGCCAGGGCCTCTGCCGAGCGGTCCACGCCCACGACCTCATGGCCCAGGCCACGCAGCCAGCGCAGGTGGCGCCCGGCGCCGCAGGCTATGTCAAGCACGGCGCTGCCGGGTGCGATCAGGTGAGACCAGCGGCGCACCCAATCGGAAGCGGTTTCATTTCCGTGCATGATGCTATTAAAGTGATAGCTATCAGCGCTTATGGATCAAGCGCTGGAGGCCAAAAAGGCTTGAAATCAGTGCGTCCAGGCTCAGAAACACGCCCACATCTGGTCGGCCAGCATCACCATAAAGTCGGGCGCGGTGTACATGCCAAACACCATCAGGCAGGCCAGCACCGCCACAGCGCCCGCCAGCCAACGCAGTGCGCGCCGTGGACGCGCGGATGGCGCGTCGGCAGGGCTGGCTTCAACGGCGGTGATGGCGGGTGGGGTCATGGTCAGGCGGGTTGGGGCGTGGTGCGCTGGATCGGGCTTTCCTTGACGGGCAGGTTCACCAGTCCGGCGAACACTCCCAGGCCGATGGCGATGTACCAGACGACATCGTAGCTGCCCGTGGCGTCATACAGATAGCCGCCCAGCCACACGCCCATGAAGCTGCCGATCTGGTGGCTGAAGAAAACGAAGCCGCCCAGCATCGACAAGTGCTGCACGCCAAAGATCTGGGCGATGGTGGCATTGGTGGGTGGAATGGTCGACAGCCACAGCGTGCCCATGACCGCTGAGAACACATACACCGACAGCGGCGACAGCGGCACGAGCAGGAACACGGTGATCACTGCCGCGCGGGCAAAGTAGATAAAAGCCAGGATGAACCGCTTGGGCATGCGCTGGCCCAGGGTGCCGGCCACGTAGGTGCCCAGCACGTTGAACAGACCAATCAGCGCCAGCGCATAGCTGGCCACCTGGGGCGACAGGCCGTGGTCCTTGAGGTAGCTTGGCATGTGCACCCCGATGAACACCACCTGGAAGCCGCACACAAAGTAGCCGGCCATCAACAGGTTGAAGCTGGGGTAGCGGAACGCCTCACCCAGAGCCTGCACGATGGTCTGCTCGCGTTTTGCCGGAGCCGTGCCGGCAAAGGTGGGTTCGCGCAGGCCAAAAGCCAGCGGCACGATGAGCAGCACCATGAGCGACAGCGCCAGCAGCGCCTGCTGCCAGCCCAGGCCGGCAATCAGCCAGCCCTCCACCGGCACCATGAGGAACTGGCCAAACGAGCCCGCGGCCGCGGCCACCCCCATCGCCCAGGAGCGGCGCTCGGGCGCAATCTGGCGACCCAGCACGCCGTAGATCACCGCATAGGTGGTGCCAGCCTGCGCCGCGCCAATCAGCACACCGGCCGTCAGCGCAAACAGCGTGGGCGTGGGCGACAGCGCCATGCCTGCAAGGCCCAGGCCATACAGCACCGCCCCGCCCATGAGCACCCGGAATGCGCCGAACCGGTCGGCGATCATCCCGGCAAAGATGCCGATCACGCCCCACGAGAGGTTCTGGATCGCGATCGCCAGCGCGAACGACTGGCGCGTCCAGCCCATCTCCTGCGTGATCGGCAAGAGCCACAGCCCGAACCCGTGGCGGATGCCCATGGACAGTGTCACGATGGCCGCGCCGCAGGCCAGCACCTGGAACATGGACAGTTTGGGAGGATTCATATGCATGCGCAGGAATGTAGCCAGATTGCGTGAAACGCGCTGATACACCGCGGACCAATACAGTTGGCAGCGGGGTCGGGCCAAAACCGCCAGCGCGGAACCTTCGGCCGTGTTGCAAGTTC
>SDXZ01000265.1 GCA_004210805.1 Acidovorax sp. | reverse complement strand
AACAGTCCGTTGGGGCGCCAGATGAGCACGCCGATGAACACCGCATAGCTCAGCAGCATCTTGAGAGAGGGGCTGCTGAAGTGCATGCCCAGGGCTTCGACCACACCCAGCAGCAGGCCGCCGGCCAGGCTGCCCGCCAGGCTGCCGAAGCCGCCCAGCGTGATCACGATCAGCGCCGTCACGGTGTACGGCTCGCCCATCGAGGGGGAGATCTCGTAGGTCATCGACAGCAGGGCCCCCGCCACGCCCGACAGGCCCAGGCCAATGCCAAACATCATCGGGTGCAGCCGCCGGGTATTGATGCCCACCAGTTGCGCCCCGGTAGGCGACTGCATCAGCGCCCGCACGGCCTTGCCCAGCAAGGTGAGCTTGAGCAAGGCGATCAGCGCGGCCGACAGCGCCAGCGCCACGCCGAACAGCACCAGCTTGTTCTCGGTGAAGCGCATGCCCGCCACCTGCACCGGGTCGGCCAGGTACTCGTAGCCGCGCAGGTCGCCGCCCCAGATCAGCAGGGCGGTGTTCTGCACCAGGAACATCAGACCAAAGCCCACCATCAGGCTGCGCGCCTCGAACACGTCCACGTTCGGCGCGCGCGCCGCCAGGCGCTTGAAGCACAGCGCATGCACCGCCACCCCCAGCACGAACAGCGCGATGAAGGCGATGGGCATCAGCAGCAGCGGCGACCAGCCCCAGGCGGTGTGCGCCCACCAGGTGATGAAGGCGCCGAGCATCACAAACTCGCCATGCGAGATGTTCATGATGCGCATCAGCCCGTACTGCAGGTTCAGGCCCATGGCCACCAGCGCATAGATGCCGCCGGTAATGAGGCCACTGGCGACCAGTTCGGCCCAGGAAGTCAAAGACACTGTATTACTTCCACGCTGGTTTGCTGGTGTTCAGCTGCGCCGTGGCGCGGTCCTTGGGCCAGACCACTTCGAAGTCGCTGCCCTGCCATTGGCTCACGGTGCCGGGGATGGAGGCGTTCTCGCTGCCCGCAAAGCGGATGCCGCCCAGGATGGTCTTGAACTCGTTCTTGGCGATGTGCTCGCGCAGCGCCTTGCGGTCCAGGCCCACCTTCTCCACCGCCTGCTGCAGGATCTGCAGGCCTGCCCAGGCATGGCCGCTGGCCCAGCGGTCGGGCTCCTTGTTGAACTTCTTCACGTGGGCGTCGAAATAGGCCTTGGCCTCGGGGCTGGTCTTCACGCTCCACGAGCCCATGCCGATCACGCCCTCGGTGTTGGCTTGCATCACGTTCTTGTACAGCTGGAAGGCCGTGCCCACCGAGGCGTAGAAGAACTTGGGGTTCAGTCCCACCTCGCGCGCCTGGCGGCTGGCCAGGATGGTGTCGGGCGGGTAGGTGATGCCGATGAAGGCATCGGGGTTCTGGTCCTTGATGCCGCGCAGCACGGGCGCCAGGTCCTTCACGCCCAGCGGGTAGCTCTTGCGCTCCACCACCTGGATGCTGGTCTTCTTGAGCGCGTTGTTCAGCGCCGCGAAGTTCTCAAGGCCAAACAGGTCGTCCATGTAGACGATGGCCACCGACTTGACGCCGTTGGCCACCAGCATGTCCACCAGCGCGCCCATCATCTTGTCGGGCTGCTGCAGCAGGGAGAAGAAGTACGGCAGGTTCATGTCGATCAGCTTGCGCGACAGCGCCGTGGGCGCCAGCAGCGGGTAGCCGAAGCGGTTGGCCAGCGGCGCGATGGCGAAGTTGGCGCCCGAGCCCCAGGGCGGCAGGATCAGGTCCACCTTGTCGCTGCCCATGAGCTTCTCGAAGGTGCGCACGCAGGTCTCGGTCTCGCTGCGGTCGTCGTAGCCGATGAGTTCGATGGGGCGTTTCGCGCCCTTGATGCTCAGGCCACCCGCCGCGTTCACCTGTTCGGCCCACAGCAGGTAGTTGGGCTCCTGGCTGACCTGGGCGCCTGCGGCCCAGGGGCCCGTGCGGGCAATCGCGTATCCGATGCGCACGGGGCCGCTGCCGCTGCCTTGGGCCAGTAGCTGCGGCGCCACGGCCAGCGCGCCCACGGTGGCGGCGGCCCCCTTGATCCACTGGCGCTTGGAGGGTTGGGATGGTGAATGCGTTGTCATTGTGTGTCTCCTCGGATGGGAGGCCCGCGCAGTGCAGGCCGTACCCGGATCGTAGGAAGACGCCGCCCGGTACGCTGGGCTGAGCGTGCACAAAAGCCTTGTCCCAGCGTGCACGGCGCAGGGGGTTTACCCGGATTTCCGTGCCCGCCGCAGGAATAGCGGCGCGGCCGATAATCCCGCTGAGACAGGCGGCACCGTCTGCACGACGACTGGAGACAACCATGGCCCACCCTCTGACCGAGGTATCGACCGACACCGTGCCACCGCGCGACCGCCTGCACCTGTGGGGCGATGCGGTGTGGCGTCTCATTGGCGGGCTGGAATCCGATGCCTTCGGCGACGAGGCCTTCGCGGGCCACATCACGTCCGGCCAGGCAGGCTACGTCAACCTGTGCCAGCTTGACGTGAGCCGCCACCGCGTGGTGCGCACCCCCAGCCTCATCCGCAGCAGCGACCGGGCCTACATCAAGGTGGTGGCGCAGCTCGAAGGGCGCGCCTGCTTTGAGCAGAACGGCCGCCAGGTGTGGCTGTCGCCCGGCGAGTGGAGCGTGTACGACACCACGCGCGCCTACGCCGTGAGCAACCCCGAGGCGGTGCGCCAGATGGTGCTGATGATCCCCAAGGAGCAGATGCCCGAGCGCAAGCTCAAGCTCGATGATCTGATGGTGCAGCGCTTCTCCGGCACGTCGGGCGTGTCGCGCCTGGCGTGGGACACCATGCGCGCGGCGTTCACCGAGCTGCCCAGCATGTCCGACGCCGCTGCCGACGGTGTGGCCGACGTGATCACGCACTTGGTGCAGCTGTCGCTGCTGGAGCGCAACGGCCAGCACAGCGCCGTGTCGCAGCGCGAGGCCCTGCGCGACCGCATCGGCCAGTACATCGACCGCCACCTGGCCGACCCCGAACTCACCATCGACCGCATGGCGCAGGCCCTGAACTGCAGCAAGCGGCACCTGTACAACGCCGTGGCCGACGATGAGGAAACGCTGGCGACGATGATCCAGCAGCGCCGGCTGGAGGCCTGCCTGCGCGACCTGCGCAATGGCGCGCAAGCGCAGCGCTCGGTCACGGACATCGCGCTGTCCTGGGGCTTTTCCAACAGCGCACATTTCAGCCGCGTGTTTCGCGCCCATGTGGGCTGCAGCCCCAGCGAATACCGCACAAGGGCCCGGGTTCCGGCACTGGCGCACTGAGACCAAGGGGTCATCGACCGTTCAACGGCCATTCACTCTGAGCCTTTCGAATCGCAGCACGGCTTGCGCGCACGCCAACTCTAAAGAAAAAGTGCCCCACCGCAAGCGGCATGGACACTTTTTGCTATCAATAAAATAGCGTCTGTAGCCAAACCGCCCGCCTTAGGCGAGCGGGCTGCGCCAGCGTTACTGAATGCTCAGCGACGTGGCTTTGCTCACGGGCTCCAGGCGGGCCAGCGTCAGAGTCAGCACGCCGTTTTCGAGCTTGGCAGAGCTGTTGGCTGCGTCAATGTCGGTAGCCAGCTCCCAGGCGCGTTGCACCTGGCGGGGCGCGCCTTCTACGCTTTGCAGGCGGACCTGGTTGCCTTCGATGCTGATGGACAGCTGCTCGCGGGCGAGGCCGGGCACATCCAGCTGCAAGGTGGTGGTCTTTTCGTCCTGGGTCACGGTGCAGCCGGCAGAGGTGGCAGCAGCAGGTGCGGCCAGTGCGCCCATCAGAAAACGCTGCAGTGCGAGGTCTGCGGAACGGGGGGATTGGGCGTAAGCGGCACGGCGGATCACGGGGGCGAAGATCATGGGTAACTCCTATAAACTGCGCGGCTCTCGACGTGGTCGCCGCATGCCAAGAAGTTGTGTACGGCCGGGTTGCTTTTCAAGGGAAAAATGGCATGAATAAATTGCGTTCCGTGGGCTTGAAAACAGGCGCAGCGGCATTACGTCAACCGGTTTTTGCGGTCGCCACAGCGCTGGTGTGCGCTCTGGTGCCTTTGTCTGCCAGCCATGCCCAGGGCGCGCCAGGCGTCACGGCAGGCACAGCCCAGACGCAGGCCAAACCGGTCAAGGTGGCCCTCATCGAAAGCCTGTCGGGCGCCTTTGCCAACACGGGCGAGGCGGTCTACCGCAACGTGTACTGGGCCATGGAACGCGTGAACGCGCGTGGCGGTGTGCAGCTGCCGGCCAGCGCGGGTGGGCCCCGCTTGCTGAGCCTGGAGCGCTACGACAGCAAGGGCCAGAACGAAGAGGCCTTGTCAGCACTGCGCGCGGCCATCGACGACGGCGCGCAGGTCATCCTGCAGGGCAATTCGTCGGCCACCGCGGCGGTGCTGATCGAGGCCATCAACAAGCACAACGAGCGCGAGCCGAACAAGCGCGTGATCTTCCTGAACTACTCGGCGGTGGACCCCATCCTCACCAACGAGAAATGCAGCTTCTGGCACTTTCGCTTCGACGC
>SDXZ01000069.1 GCA_004210805.1 Acidovorax sp. | reverse complement strand
AACATGCCCGCCACACAAAAGGACGCGACCGGCAAGGGCGTGGTGTGGCTGTCGATCAATTCCACGGAAAAAGCCAGCAGCGACTACCTGGAGCCCGCCAAGCTCATGGCCTGGAAGCAAGAGCGCCAAGCGGCCCCCACTGCCGTGCTCATGGACGAAGAAGGCACCGTGGGCAAGAGCTACGGCGCGCGCACCACGCCGCACCTGTACATCGTCAACCCGCAGGGCGTGCTGGTGTATGCGGGCGGCATCGACAGCATCCCCTCGGCCCGGCCGGCCGACATCGAGAAGGCCACCAACTACGTAAAGGTGGGGCTGTCGGAAGCGCTGGCAGGCAAGCCGATCTCGGCGGCCACGACGCAGCCGTATGGCTGCAGCATCAAGTACAAATCGCCGGCTTGATCCGCCGCCGGGGCGGATGGGGTGGGCCTTGCCGCTGTGTGCACGCAAGTTATGGAGCCGGCGCGGCTCCACCGCGTTTTGCTATATTTTTGATAGCTACAAGTGCTTATATAACAAGCGCTAGCGGCCAATTATTCTCAAATTTTCACTTTCAAACGTGGTCGCACCCTTTGCAAGGCGACCACCACCCCACCACCCCACCACTACGCCCGAGCGCGAACGCGCCCGCGTGCAAGCTCCTGGCCCACCGCGGCGTTCAGGGTCTCCAGGTCAAACGGTTTCTTCAGGATGGACTGCGTGCCCACCAGTTTTTCCACCTCGGCCATGTCGGCGTAGCCCGTGGCGACCAGCACCGGGATCTGCGGATAAATCTCGCGTGCGGCGACGATGAACTCTGCGCCGTTCATGCCGGGCATGAGGTAGTCGGCCATCAGCAGATCGGGCATGTGCCGGCGCAGCTCGTGCAGGCCGCTTTCGCCATCGCAGGCCTCGCGCACGCTGTAGTTCAGCAGGCGCAAGCCTTCGGCAATACCCTGGCGCACGGCTTCGTCGTCTTCGACCACCAGGACCTCGGTGCGCGAATCGGTGTTTTGATCGCCGTTATGGTTGGCGCCTGCCTCGGGCAGCGAAGCCTCGTCGCCCTGCCCCGAGTGCTCCGCCAGCGGAAATTGCAGCGTGACGGTCGTGCCCTGGCCCTCGCTGCTGTGCAGCTCGGCGCTGCCACCCGACTGCCGGGCAAAGCCGTATACCTGGCTCAGACCGAGCCCCGTGCCTTCGCCATCGGCCTTCGTGGTGAAAAACGGATCGAACACCTTGGCCTGGATTGCCTCAGGAATGCCGGAGCCGGTGTCCTGCACGCTGATCTGCAGCTGGTGCCGCCCGTTGGACGCATGGAGCAGCCGGGTGCGGATGATCAGGGTACCGCCATCGCGCATCGCATCGCGTGAATTGACCGCCATGTTGAGCAGCGCCATCTCCAGCTGCGCGCCGTCCAGCAGCGCATGCGCTTCGCCCTCGCAGAGGTCCATCTGCACCTGCACCTTGGAGCCCACCGACACCTCGATGAGCTCCTGCAAGTTGCGCACCATGGCGTTGACGTCGTGCATGCGCGGCAACAGGCTCTGCGCCCGCGCAAACGACAGCAGTTGCGCCGTGAGCCGCGCGCCGCGGTCCACCGAGTCCTTGGCGCGTCGCGCGTAGTCCCCCACCCGCTTGTCGGCGGCCATCCGCATGATGAGTTGCAGGTTCAGGCTCACGGCATGCAGCAGGTTGTTGAAGTCGTGCGCGATGCCTCCGGTGAGGCGGCCGATGGCTTCAAGCTTCTGGCTTTGCACTACCTTGGACTGGATGCGTTCGCGGTCGGCAATCTCGCGCGTGAGCCGGTCGTTTGCGCCCGCGAGATCGCTGGTGCGCGCGACGATGCGGCTTTCCAGTTCCGCATTGAGCTGCTCCACTGTCTGCTTGGCGGCTTCGATGTCCGTCAGGTGCCGCCGCGAGGCATATTGCCGCGTGCGGCCGCGCAGTGCCGAGCGTGCGGCGCTGACCAGGGTTTCAGGATTGACCGGGCGCTCCAGCAAGACAAGATTGCCCAGCTCCTGCAGCGATGCGGCTGCCCCCGCGGATCGGCGGCTGGACTGCCGCGTGGCCAGCACGACGAACGGGAAATCCGACCACGCGGGCTGCTGCGCAAGATACTCGCTCACGGATTCGGCCAAACCGTGGGCCAGTACCTCCTCCGTCAATATCACCGTACCCGCAGCCACCTTGAGCTCGGCCATCAGCGACGCTGCATCGGGACAGATCAGGCAATCAATCTTGTCGCTGCGCAGCACCGACTGGATCACCTGCGCGTCGCGGCCATGCGGCGCCAGGATCAGAACGCGGCTTTCCATGCATTTCTTCCGTCAGGTCGCAGCGGGATTTTTACCATCGCCCAGAAGGCGTTGACCGCCCGCGTAGTGGGCAGCGCCGGCGAGGATTCCGCGGAAATCGGTCAGCGGTTCGCCGATCTCGACGCCTTTCGCGCCGACCCGAAACTCGCGGATCGTCGTCTCATGCGCCCTGGTTCGGCTCTTGATGACTGAGATGGCCTTGAGGAGATTGCCCCCGGCCTCGAAAAAGCGGTAGTGCACCATGCCGTCGCTCAGGTAGCTCAGATCGACGTCGCTGCGTATTTCGCCCACCGTGCCATGCAGCGAGAGAATGATCATCGTGACCACGCCTCGCAGATTCAGATAGGACAGCAGTTCGTGCATCTGAAGCAAAAGGTACTGTCCCCCGGGCATGGCTTGCATGTACGAGTTGAGGCTATCGATCACCACCATCTGAACGCCGTCTTTTTCTACGGCGTCGCGTACCGCATTTGCGAACTGGCCGGGCGAAACCTCGGCCGGATCGAATGACCGGATCATCAGTTGGCCCGAGTCGATAAACGGGGCAATGTCCAAGCCCAATGCCTTGGAACGCTGGAGCAAGGTGCTCAGCCCTTCGTCAAAGAGGTAATAGGCTACTTTTTCTCCGCGCTGCATGGCCGCTACAGCACAACTCGTGGCCGTGGTGGACTTGCCGATACCGGCCGGTCCTGCAAGCAGCATGTTGCTGCCAGGCGAGAGACCGCCGCCCAACATAGAGTCCAGTACGGCCGTACCGGTGGAGACGGGCTCGGCCTTGAGGGTGCTTCGGTACTCACCAGCGGACAGCCGGGGGAACACCACGAGGCCGCCCCGGTCCAGGTCGAAGTCATGGTCGCCGCTGCGGAATTTGAGTCCGCGCAGCTTGACCACACGCAACCGGCGCTTGTCCGGCCCGTAATCGCTGGTGTTTTGGTTCAGGTGCACCACACCGTGCGCAATGCTGTGCAGTTGCTGGTCGCCCTCGCCGGCCGATTTGTCATCCAGCATAAGCACCGTGCAGCCCATCTGAGCAAAAAACCGCTTGAGCGCAAGGATCTGGCGCCGGTAGCGCAGAGGGCTTTGCGCCAAGAGGCGCAGCTCGGAGAGGCTGTCGAACACCACGCGGTGCGGCTTGAGTTCTCCCACCAGCCGCATCACGTCGCGCGTGGTTTCGCCCAGCTCGAACTCCGACGGGTGCAGGATGGTCTGCTCGGACTCCTCACTGAGGCCCTCGTCGCTCACGAGGTCATAGACCGAGATGCCGTCCAGCGTCCAGCCGTGCGATTGCGCGACCTTGGCCAGTTCCTCGGAGGTCTCAGACAGCGTGACGTACAGCCCCCGTTCGCCTTTCTCGCGTCCCGCCATCAGGAACTGGAGCGCCAGAGTGGTCTTACCCGTGCCGGGGCTGCCCTCCACCAGGTAAAGATGTTGTTCGGGGAAGCCACCGTTGAGCACGCTGTCGAGCCCAGGAATACCGGTGGATGCGACGCCTAGTTGGTAAGGCGGGAGGCTGGATTTGTTTGGCAATCTTTGCCCTTTCGACGTTTTGACCCGTTAGCGCATGCGGCAGATGCTCCGCAGCAATATCACGATCAGCTTCCATGGCTTCCCCGCGATTCAAGTCCGTAGAGAGGGAGACCAGGAGTACTCTAAAAATTGTTGGCGAATGAATATTTTAGAAACACCAGCGCGGCCACCGGGTCAGCTTAATTCACGGAAAAAAGGGTGGCGAGTCCTACACGAGCGACGTCGTCACTGGCGCATGCGGTGATCGGCACACAGGGCCGGGATCCGGAGAATGGGTTCTGGCGCAGGATGACCAGCCCGCGCGAGGCGAGCCAGGGGGTGGCGCAGAGCCCGCAGGGCGGGAGGCTCCGCTAGGGGAGCGCAGGGTTCATTGGATGCCGGCCAGACGGGTGCGGCGGCGTCAGGCAGGGCTAATTTTCTGCGGCGAGATGCAGCAATTTCGATACGCGAGGGTCCGGCGAGCTGGGCAGGTTCAACGAAGTCCTGCGCCGGGTGCACCCGCCGCACCCCGGACACGGTCGTCCGGATCGCTCCCGGATAGATCAGATCCAGCGCCGCACATCCCGGCAGTAGTCTTGGTACTGGCTGCCGAATCGGGCGGACAAGTTGCGCTCTTCTGCCGGGATGTACCAAGCTTGGGCAAGGCCGAAGAACCACAGCACGGGAAGCCAGGCCGACAGCGCCCCGAGCGCCACCGCCACACCGACCAACGCCAGGAGCATGCCCAAATACATGGGGTTGCGCGTGTGCGCAAAGAGCCCTGCGGTGGTCAGCTTGTCGGGCTCGCGAAAGGTGTTGATGTTGGTGCCGATGCGCCGAAACAGCCGCGCGTGCCACTGCGCGATGGTCAGGCCCACCAGCCCGAGCGCCAAGCCCACGGGGCCCGTCCAGGCACTGGCAAGCTCCGGCACGCGCCACACAGGCCAAGCGCGCTGCAAAATCACCATGGCCACCACCGAAACCACCCAAGCGACGGGTGGCAGAAAAAACCGCTGCATCACGAAACACCTCCACAAGGAACAGGTCACGGGCGTCACGCCCACCGCAGTGTGGAGATGCTTCGGTCCTCTGGCGATAACCTGGGTTAACGGAGACACGCTTTGGCCCCCTCTTCTGCATCTGCCCCGGCTTGTTCTGCGCGTGACGTCATGGAACAGCTCGCGCAAGGCCCGCTGCCCGAGTGGCAGACCTTTGAAGCGGCCGCCACCCGCCGCGGGCTGCAGGCCGGCGAAGCGCTGTTTCAAGCGGGTGACGTGCTGCCCCGCGTGTTTGTGGTGACCCAAGGGCTCATCAAGATGGTCTACGAGACCCCGGCGGGGGATGCATGGGTCAAGGGTTTTGTGCCGGCCGGCATGTGCTTTGCGAGCCTGACCGCGCTTGAGCCCGGTGGGGTGACCAGCTACGCCGCCGTGGCCGAGGGCGGCCCCTGCAGCGTGGACCAGATAGACCACGGCGTGCTGGAAGCGCTGGCAGGGCGCCACATCGAATGGCAGCGCGCGCTCAGCAACGCGTACCGCCTCTACGGCCAACGCAAGGAACAGCGCGAGATGGAGCTCCTGACGCTCTCGCCGCAGGAACGCTATCGCCGCTTCCTGCTGACCCAGGGCCCTGTCGCTGCGCAGCTGCGCCAGCGCGACATCGCCAGCTATGTGCGCGTCACGCCCGTTGCGCTCAGCCGCATCAAGGCCCGCATGCAGCGCGGCTGACCCCCGGGGCCGGCCAGCAGGTCACGCACCGCCGCCCTGCGCTGCGCCCAGCCGCTGCGAGAGCCCCAGCGCTGCGGCCCGCAGATGCTGCGCAGGGGCTCCGTCCGGGCCGGTCTGCAATGTGGCGCTCGGGCCGATGGCGGCCAGGCACAACACCAGTTGGCCAAAGCCGTCGAACACCGGGGTGGCCAGGGCGCTGATACCGGGCAGGAGCTGGTCCGTGACCTCGCTGATGTGGTGGGTGCGCACGGCGGCCAGTTCGGCGGCAAACGCGGGCTCGTCCAGCGCGCCGGAAAAACCTTCGGCCGCCAGTGCTGCGGCCGCGCGCTCGCGCGGGCCAAAGGCGGCAAACACCTTGCCGGTGGCCGTGTGCCGCACCGATGCCGTGGTGCCATGGCGCATGGCCACGTACACGGCCGTCGGGCCTTCTTCGACGCGGATGATGGTGGGGCCGTTGTCGCCCCAGACCGATGCCGACACGGTGTAGCCGATGCGCTGGGCCAGCGCAGGCAGCTCGGCAATCGCCAGCCGCACCGGGTCGACCTGCTGCAGGCTGATGAGCCCAAGCTGCATGGCCAGGGGGCCCAGACCGTAGTGGCCGCTCACTGTGTCCTGTTCGATCAGGCCCAGTTTTCCAAAACTCACCAGATAGGGATGCGCCTTGGCCGCGGTCATGTCGGCCGCGCGGGCCAGGTCCTTGAGCGCCATGCGCCGCCCGGTGCGCGCCAGCACCTTGAGCAGCTGCCCGCCGACCTCCACGCTCTGGATGCCGCGCGGCGTGCGCGGGCTGCTGTCGTCTTCGTCATCGGGGCGGGGCGTGTCGGGTGCAGAGGTGGCCATGGCGTTGATTGTCCACGGCGCACGGGCAGCCCACCCCCTTCGGGTTTTCACCTAAACAAATGCGTTAGACATGAGCGAATTATTTGACTACGATCAAATCATTCCGTTTAGATAAATGCATTCACCTATAACGAATTACATCTCCATGACCACCAAGACCTTCGCCTCCGCCGCCGACCTGGAAGTCAAGAAAGTGAGCTTCGACAAGCTCTCCGACCATGCCTATGCCTACACGGCCGAGGGCGACCCCAACACCGGGATCATCATTGGCGACGACGCCGTGATGGTCATCGACACCCAGGCGACGCCAGTGATGGCACAGGACGTAATCCGCCGCATCCGCGAAGTGACCGACAAGCCCATCAAGTACGTGCTGCTGTCGCACTACCACGCAGTACGGGTGCTGGGCGCCAGCGCCTACGGGGCCGAGCACATCATTGCCAGCGAGGACACACGCGATTTGATCGTCGAGCGCGGCCAGTTCGACAAGGACAGCGAGATCGGCCGCTTCCCGCGCCTGTTCCAGAACGTGGAGAGCGTGCCGGACGGCCTGACCTGGCCGACCATGACCTTCAACAAGAAGATGACCCTGTGGCTGGGCAAGCTCGAAGTGCAGATCCTGCAGCTGGGCCGTGGCCACACCAAGGGCGACACGGTGGCCTGGTTGCCTGCGGAAAAGATCCTGTTCAGCGGCGACCTGGTGGAGTTCGACGCCACGCCGTATGCGGGCGATGCGTACTTCCAGGACTGGCCGCAGACCCTGGACAACCTGGCCGCCCTGAAGCCCGAGAAGCTGGTGCCCGGCCGCGGCGCCGCGCTGCAGACGCCCGAGCAGGTACAGGCCGGCCTGGCCGGCACGCGCGCCTTCATCAGCGACCTGTACGAGAGCGTGAAGGCCAGCGCCGCCCAAGGCGAGGACCTGCGCAAGGTCTACGAAGCCACGTTCGCGAAGCTGCAGCCCAAGTATGGGCACTGGGTCATCTTCAACCACTGCATGCCGTTTGACGTGACCCGCGCTTACGACGAGGCCACGCAGTACCCGGACCCGCGCATCTGGACGGCCGAACGGGATGTGCAGATGTGGAAATCCCTGGAAGGTTGAATAGAGAACACCCCCCTGAGGCGCTGCGCGCCTTCCCTCTTCTCTCGCACCGCTGCGCGCTGCGGGAAGGGGGACGACGCCCTCGCTGCGGGGCGGCCCTGGCTTGGCGTCCCTCGCTTGGGGGCTGCGCCAGTTGCAAAGGTCCGTTCCCAGAGCAGCGCCCGGCTCGATCCAAGACACAAAGGTCATGACGCCATGAACCCCAGAGACATCCCCCCCGAGGCCTTCCGCGCCAGCGGCGCCGAGGTGCAGGCCCTCGAATTCGGCTACGTGCGCTCGCCCGACCAAGACAGCACGACGCCCGCAGCGCACCCCGTGGTCATCGTGGGTGCAGGGCCCGTGGGCCTGTCGCTGGCCATTGACCTGGCGCAGCGCGGGCAGCGTGTGGTGGTGCTGGACAACGACCACAAGCTTTCCACCGGCTCGCGCGCCATCTGCTTTGCCAAGCGCACGCTGGAGATCTGGGACCGCCTGGGCGTGGGCCAGCGCATGGTGGACAAGGGCGTGTCGTGGAATGTGGGCAAGGTGTTTCTGCAGGACGAGCAGCTGTATGAGTTCAACCTGCTGCCCGAGCCCGGCCATGAGCGCCCGGCCTTCATCAACCTGCAGCAGTACTACGCCGAGGCCTACCTGGTGGAGCGCGCGTTGCAGCTGCCGGGCATCGACATCCGCTGGCACAACCAGGTGACCGCCGTGGAGCAGCATGGCGACGGCGCGTTGCTGACCGTGGCCACGCCCGAGGGCGACTACCGCATCGGCGCGCAATGGGTGGCCGCGTGCGACGGATCACGTTCCCCGATGCGGCAGATGCTGGGCCTGGAAAGCAAAGGCCGCATCTTCAAGGACCGGTTCCTCATCGCCGACGTGAAGCTCGCCGGAGGTGCAGAGTTTCCGACCGAGCGCTGGTTCTGGTTCGATCCGCCGTTTCACCCCGGCCAGAGCGTGCTGCTGCACCGCCAGCCCGACAACGTGTGGCGCATCGACTTTCAATTGGGGTGGGACGCCGACCCCGAGGAAGAAAAGAAACCCGAGAACATCCTGCCGCGCGTGCAGGCGCTGCTGGGACCCGACGCACGGTTCGAGCTGGACTGGGCGAGCGTCTACACCTTTGCCTGCCTGCGCATGGACCGCTTCGTGCACGACCGCTTGATTTTTGTGGGCGACAGTGCCCACGGTGTGTCACCCTTCGGCGCACGCGGCGCCAACAGCGGCGTGCAGGATGCGGAGAACCTGGCCTGGAAGCTCGACTGGGTTCTGCAGGGCCGCGCCAGCCCTGCGCTGGTCGCCACCTACGGCCCCGAGCGAGAGTACGCGGCCGACGAGAACATTGCCAACTCCACGCGCGCCACCGACTTCATCACGCCCAAGAGCGAGGTCAGTCGGCTGTTCCGCGACGCCGCACTGCACCTGGCGCGCGACCATGCGTTTGCGCGGCGCATCGTCAACAGCGGGCGCCTGTCGGTGCCGGCCACGCTGCATACATCGCCTTTGAACACGCCCGATATCGACGCCTTCGCGGGCACGCAGGTGCCGGGTGCCGTGTTGCTGGACGCACCACTCGCACGCCAGGGCCAGCCAACTTGGCTGCTGCGCGCGCTGGGGCCTGAGTTCACGCTCATCGTCTTTGGCGCTGCACCGGCGTGGGCGTTTGGCATGCCGCAGGTGCAGGTGCTGCAGATCGGCGTGGACGTGCTGGACACCGAGGGCCTAGCCAACCAGCGGCTGGACGCCCTGCCCGGCACCGCCTACCTGGTGCGCCCCGACCAGCATGTCTGCGCCCGCTGGCGCGCGCCTGCTCAAGCTGCAGTGCGCGCGGCCCTGGCCCGGGCCACTGCGACCCACGCCTGAATCCAAGGAGCTCCCAAACATGCTCAATACCCAGCCCCATCTGCAGGCCTGCGATGACTTTTATGAAGCGCTTATCAATGCGCACCAGGGCCTGTCGACCGCCGAGAGCCATGCAACGAACGCGCGCCTGGTACTGCTGCTGGCCAACCACATCGGCGAGCAGGCCACGCTGTGCGACGCGCTGCGGCTGGCGCGCGGCACGGTGGGCCTGAACTCGGCCACCGCCAATGCGGCAGGCCATGAGGCCATCACACCGGCCCTGCCCTCGCACGCCATGGCCTGAACGCCGGCCCGGACCCTTTTCCCCCGGCCGCAGCAGCATCGCAAAGACGGTGCACTGCAGCCCCTGCCTCGACCGCATCACAACCACCCGGAGACAAACCCATGCTGCGCAAACATTTCCTCGCCACCCTCGGTGCCCTGGCACTCGCCCCACTGTCCCTGCCCGCCACCGCCCAAGACCAGAAGCCGCTCGAATGGGTGGTGGGCTACGCCGCCGGTGGCGGCTCCGACATCGTGGCGCGCACGATTGCCGAGTCGATGTCGGCGACGCTGGGTCGACCCATCGTCATCAACAACAAGCCGGGCGCGGGCACCAACATCGCCGCGGAGTACAGCGCACGCAACAAGGACTACGGCAACCTCATTTTCTCGGCCGACTTCGCCACGCTGGCGGCCAACCCCTTCCTGTTCAGTAAGCTCAGCTACAACGCCGAGAAGGACTTCCAGCCCGTGGGGTTGCTAGTGCGCTTCCCGATGTTCCTGGTGGTGTCCAACAACGTGCCAGCCAAGAATCTCAAGGAGTTCATGGCCTGGGCCAAGGGGATGCCTGATGGCGTGAACTGGGCGTCGGCCGGGCCGGGCAGCCCGCACCATCTGGTGGGCGAGCTGTTCCGCGAGCAGAGCGGCCTCAAGCTCACCCACGTGCCCTACCGGGGCGCAGCCCCTGCGATCCAGGATGTGATCGGCGGCCAGGTGCCCGCGATGTGGATCGACAGCGCCACGGTGTACCCGTTCCTGGCCAGCGGCAAGGTCAAGGCCATTGGTGTGGCCAGCCCGCAGCGTGTGGGCACCATGCCCGATGTGCCCACCATTTCAGAGCAAGGCCTGCAGGGCTTTGAGGGCTATGCCTGGCAAGGTGTGGTGGCGCCCACCGGCACCCCGCCCGAGGCGGTGGCGAACTTCAGCAAGGCGCTGCAGACCGCCCTGGCCGACACGCGCACCAAGGCACGCCTGCAGGCCCTGGGCGTGGAGCCCATGCCCGGCACCGCGGCGCAGATGGGGAGCTTTGCGCGTGCCGAGCGGGAGAAGTGGGGCCGGGTGATCACCAAGGTGGGCGTGAAGCTGGACTGACGCTGCCGTCGGCACCGCCACCGTCAGCTTTTTTTTGGCTTCCTTGAATCCTTTTGCGACGGCGGCCGCTCTTTGCAGGGATGCCGCGTTTTGTACGGCAGCCAAGGAAGCCCCATGTCGTATCAAAAGAGTGTTGAAACCGGGACGCGGGTAGCACGCAGGGTGACCGGCGCAGCACAGGGGCCCGTGCGATGAAGCTGCTGGCCAAAAGCGCGACAGGCGTTTTCGCGAGCCGCAGCCTGGCGGGGCACCTTCTGCGCGGCGGGGTCGCGTTCGGGTGCCTGTATGGGGCATGGCTCCACCAGCATCAGGCCCCGTGGCTGGCATTGCTTGCCGGGGCGATTGCGCTGGTGGCGATGCGCGGCTGCCCCATGTGTTGGACCATCGGCCTGGTGGAGACGCTGGCGCAGAAGTTCAGGAAGAAGGAGAACCGGCCTGATACCGGCCCGGCGAAGCCCTAAGGCCGCAATCCCGACGCCTGCCGAGAGCGCACCAGCCGGCACTTGCGTTGCCATGCCGGTGCCAGCCACATCAGCTGCACCGCCGCATACCCCAGCGCCGCGAGCAGCAGGCCCAGCGTGGGCAGGCCGACCAGCAGCGGTGTGCCCAGGGCCTGGATCCAGGCGGCCATCGCCTGCACTGAAAAATCACCGCCCGGTGCCACGCTGCTCCACGGGGGCAGCGTCTGTGTGCCGGGCATCACCAGCGCCCCCAGGTAGAAAGCCAGCGCATACAGCGGCACGGTGGTGAAGGGGTTGGTGTAGAACGTGGCCACGCCGCCGGCCACGACGTTGCCGCGAATCCCTGCGCACACCAGCAGCGTGCCCGGAATCTGCAGCGGCCCGGGGATGAGCCCGCAAAACATGCCGGCCGCCACACCGCGCGCCAGCGGCTGGCGCTGAAAGCGGAACAGCTCGCGCCGCTCCAGCCAGGGGCGCAGGCTGGCCAGCCAGCTGCGGTCCAGGTGCGTGCGCGCCCGGGGTTCCAGGCCGCGCAGCCAGCGGCGCAGGGTGCACAGCATGGCCATCATTGCGCGGTCAGTTCCACGCAAAGGCGGCAGCGGTGCCCGCGCCGCACAGCGCCGAGAGCCCCATCAGCAGCCGCACATCGCGCTTCTCGTTGCCCGCGCGGTGGGCGATGACGGTGGCGGCGATGAGGCCGCCCAAGAGAAACAGCAGCACAGAGTCGAGCAGTTCCATGGCGTGTGTTCCTTGCGGTCAGTCCTTGGGGGGCAGGGCCTGTGCGGGCTGCTGGGTGTTGCCACCCGAGCTGCGCAGCGACAGGAAGATGGACCCGGCAATCAGGCCGGCTGTCACCAGGAGGGCGTAGCCGATCGGGATCTTGACCAGGTCGATGAGCAGCATCTTGCCACCGATGAAGATCAGCACCAGCGCCAGGCCATAGGCCAGCAGATGGAAGCGGTCGGCCAGGTCAGCCAGCAGGAAGTACAGCGCACGCAGGCCCAGGATGGCGAAGATGTTGGCCGTGAGCACGATGAACGGGTCGTTGGTGATCGCGAAGATGGCCGGGATGCTGTCGACCGCGAAGATGATGTCGGTGGTGCCGATGAGCACCAGCACCACGAACAGCGGGGTGTAGTGCTTTACGCCGTTAATCAGCGTGGAGAGTTTCTCGCCGTCGAACTGGTCGGTGATGCGGATGCGCTTCTTCAAGAGCTTGAGCACCGGGTTGGTGGCGATATCAGGCTCCTGGCCCGCAGCGAACCACATCTTGGCACCCGTGACCACAAGGAACGCGCCGAACACGTACAGCAGCCAGTGGAAGGTGGCCAGCAGCCAAGCACCCGCCAGGATCAGCAGCGTGCGCAGCACGATGGCGCCGATGATGCCGATGATGAGCGCGCGCTTTTGGTACTGCGGCGGCACGGCGAAGTAGCTGAACAGCATCAGGAAGACGAAGATGTTGTCGATCGACAAGCTCTTTTCGACCAGGTAGCCGGTGATGAACTGCATCGACACCGTGTTGGCCACCTCGCGGCCCTGGCTGCTGTCGAGGTACCACCAGAGGATGGCGACGAACACGAACGCCAGCGAGAACCACAAGAGGCTCCAGCGCAGAGCCTCTTTCATCGTGACCTTGTGCGCGCCCTGGCGCTCCATCACCAACAGATCGACGCCGATCGCGACGACCACAAAGACGGCAAAACCCGCCCACATCCACCAGGTTCCTATGGTTTCCATGATTTATAGCTCCGAGGGGAAAAATGTTTCATCGGGCAAGACCTGCCGATGACTGGACGGACTGTAGGGGCGCAATCGATTCTTAAAAACCTGTCATATCGGTACCATTGGTTCGGTTTTTACGAACCAACGCCCCAGCACCCTGGTGCCGATTGCGAGGAAATCATGAGCCAGAGCTTCAACTACCGCCATCTTTTTTACTTCTGGGTCGTGGCCAAGGAAGGCGGCATCGCCCGCGCTGCCGAGCGGCTGGACATGGCCGTGCAGACCATCAGCGCCCAGGTGCGCGAGCTGGAAAAAGCCCTGGGCGTGAGCCTGCTGCGTACCGAGGGCCGCAACCTGGTGCTCACCGACGCCGGCGTGGCCGCGCTGCACGAGGCGGACCACATCTTTGCGCTGGGCGAGCTGCTGCCCGTGCGCGTGCGCGAGGCCGCCAGCGGCCAGACGCTGCGGCTGAACCTGGGCATCTCCGACGGCATCGCCAAGCTGGCCGTGCACCGGCTGTTGACCCCCGTGCTGGACGAGCCCCACCTGCGCCTGCTGTGCCACGAAGGCGAGTTCCAGCCGCTGCTGGGCGAGCTCGCGCTGCACAAGCTCGATGCGGTGCTTGCCGACCGCGCCGCACCGCCCAACCGCGCCCTGCGCACCACCAGCCAGCTGCTGGGCACCAGCGCCATCGCCTGGTACGCGCCGCGTTTGTGGGCCGATGCGGCAGCTCACAACTTCCCGCACAGCCTGGCCGTGGTGCCCGTGCTGCTGCCCACCGACCACGCGGCCATGCGCGCCCGCATCGACCAGTGGCTGGAGCGCGAACGCATCCGCCCACGCATCGCCGGGGAGTTTGAAGACAGCGCCCTTTTGAGCACCTTTGCGGCCACCGGCATGGGCGTGATGCCCGCGCCCGTTTCTCTGGGCGAGCACCTGGCACACACGCATGGCCTGGTGCAGGTGGGCACCACACCGGACGTGCAGGAACAGTTCCACCTGATCTACAGCGCGCGCAAGGTGATGCATCCGCTGCTCACGCGGCTGCTGGAGGCGGGGAAAAGCGGAACGCTATTGAATTAATAGCTAGTAGCGCTTACACATCAAGCGCTAGAGTCCATTTTTGCTTGATTTTTTACCCGGCGAGGCACCCGGCCAGCGAAGTCCACGCACTACGCGCCAAAGCGATATCCTGTGCATCCTTAGTAATTTGTCGGCCGCACCACCCGCCGCTGACCGGTGTCCCATCCCATGTCGACGTCCACCTCGCTCTGGAGCCCTCTGCGCCAACCCGCCTTTCGGGGCCTGTGGATTTGCGGTGGCGTGTTCTTCATCGGCAGCGGCATGCAGACCATGGCGGCCGCCTGGCTCATGGTGGAGCTCACCGGCTCGTCGTTCCTGGCGGCGCTGGTGCAGACGGCCGTGTTCATGCCGATGTTCCTGCTGGCACTGCCCGCCGGTGTGCTGGCCGACACCACCGACCGGCGCCGTTTGATCTCTGGCGCGCTGATGGCGCAGGTGGCGGCCTGTGCGCTGCTCACGCTGCTGGTGCTGGGCGGATGGGGTGGGCCGGCTTCGGTGCTGTTCCTGGTGTTCATCTGCGGCTGCTGTACCGCCGTGCTCACGCCGGCCTGGAACTCCTCAGTCATCGACCCCGTCCCGCGCGACGAATGGCCCCAGGCCATCACCGCTGTCAGCATTGCGTACAACGCAGCGCGCGCCATCGGGCCGACGCTGGCAGGGCTGGTGTTTGCCCAGCTGGGCGCGGGCTGGGTGTTCGCTGTCACGGTCACTACCACCCTGGTGATGTGGGGGTCCATCCGCCGCTGGCCGCCCAAGGCCCACCCGCCCTCCAAGCTGCCCGCCGAGCGCCTTTGGGGCGGCACGCTGAGCGGGCTGCGTTTTGCCTGGCACTCGCGCATCATCCTGGCGCAACTGGTGCGGGTGATGGCATTCAGCGCCGCGGGCTCGGCCCTGTGGGCCCTGCTCCCCGCCATCGCCCAGCGCCTGGGCACCGGGGCGCCGGGCTTTGGCCTGCTGATGGGCTGCCTGGGCACCGGCGCGGTGGCCGTCGGCCTGGTGCTGGGGCGGCTGCGCGCGCGGTTTGGCATGGAGATCATCGTGGGCGTGGGCGGCGTGGTGTTTGCCCTGGCCATGCTGGTGGCGGCGCTGACCAAGATCGCCTGGGTGGTCTACATCGCCATGCTGTTTGCGGGCGCGGCGTGGATGTCGGCCATGTCCACCTTCAACACGGCCACGCAGGCCAGCGCGCCACAGTGGGTGCGATCGCGCGCGGTGGCCATGCACATGGTGGCGGCGCTGGGGGCGTTTGCGATGGGCTCGGCGTTCTGGGGCGCAGCGTCCGACATCGTCGGCCTGGCGCCCACGCTGTACGTGGCCGCGGCCCTGATGAGCGTGGGCCTGCTGCTGGCCAAGCCCATGCCGCTGCGCATGGGCGCGCTGCACGAGGTGACCCAGGCCACGCCCTGGGACGAACTATTTATCGAGGCCGAGCCCCTGCCCGAGGCCGGCCCTGTGGCGGTGGAAGTGGGCTACCGCATTGCGCCGGGCACCGACGCCGAGTTCCTGGACACCATCAGCCGCATGAAGGCGCCGCGCCGGCGCGACGGTGCGACCTTCTGGCGCGTGTACAAGGACCTGGGCGAGCCCTCGCGTTATGTGGAGCGCTTCATCGTCGAATCCTGGGCCGACTACCTGCACCAGCGCGCCCGCGCCACCATGGCCGACCAGACGCTGGAGACCGAGGTGCGAGCCTTCCTCGCCCCCGGTGAAGTGGTGCGCATGTCGCACTACATCGCAGAGCGGTAGTTCGCTCATAACAAATCAGCCGCCCTGCGGCGCAAGCCCGCTCAGCCGCCGCGCCGAAAGTACCGCGCCGGCGTGTCGCCAAACGCTTGCTTGAACACGGTGATGAACCCCGACACGTCCAGATAGCCGACTTCGAGCGCCACCTCGGTCACGCTGCGGCCCTGGCTGAGCCATTGCATGCCTTTGAGCAGGCGCAGCTGCTGGCGCCACTGGGCAAAGGTCAGCCCCGTTTCCTTGGCAAACAACCGAGCGGCGGTGCGGGCGGTCATGCCGCAGGCGGTGGCCAGTTCATCGAGCGTGCGTGCATCGGCGGGCTGCGCCTGCAGCGCGGCGGTGAGGCGCACCAGCCGCGGGTCGGCCGGGGTGGGCAGGTACGACGGCACGGTTTCCAGGTTCGGCAGGCGGTCCAGGATGACGGCGATCAGGCGCTCTTCTCGCCCGCCCAGCGGGTAGTCGGTGCCAAAACTCGCGGCCTCGGCCAGCAGGGCGTCGAGCAACGGATCGACCGTAACGACGCCTGGCTCCGACGGGGTATCGGCCGCGCCGGGTTTCACGTACAGCGTGCGCAGCCACACCGGGCGGTCGGCGGCCACCTTGTGGACCATGCCGGGCGGCAACCACACCGCACGGTGGGGCGGCACGATCCAGGTACCGCGCTGCGTGTGGGTGGTCAGCATGCCCTCGCAGGCATAGACAAACTGGGCGCTCTGGTGGGCGTGCCAGTGGCCGTCAAAGGGCGGGTAGCGGTCGGACACCACACAGACTGCGCGCCCGGCGGTATCGGCATCGATCGGGTTGGCAAGCACCGACGAGGCCAGCGCCGCAGTGCGCGGCCTGCGGCGGCCCAGCGCAGGCGCCTGGGCAGCGTTCGTTGCGTTTGTCTGTTTGGGCATATTTTTTGTCGTGGTGCGCCGAGACGGCCAAGCCTCGCGAATTTACCTTAGAGGCTCATTTCCACTTCATTGAGCCCACACCATGATTGCCTCGCAATTCGCCCGCTTTACCAGCCCCTTCCGGCCCCTGCGCCGCCCCCGCGCTCTGCGCGCGCTGGCGGCCATCGCCCTCACGTTCGCCGGCGCCACCTCCTGGGCGGGCACCGTAAACGTTTTCACCTCCGACGCTGCCGGTTTCAACACCCACTCTGTCTGGTACGACGATGGCCAGGAGGTGACGGTGGTCGATGCCCAGTTCACCCCCGCCCATGCCGAGGCGCTGCTCGCATCCATCCGGAGCCAGACGAAGTCCCCTGTGACCCGCGTGGTCGTGACACACCCCAACCCCGACAAATTCAACGGCCTCTCGGTGTTCCACGCCCAGGGCATCGAGAGCATCGCGTCGGCCAAGACCGCCGCCGCCGTGCCGGGCACCGACGCGTACAAGCGCCATTTCTGGGTGCACGTTGCCAAAGCGTTCACTGACGCAACCTACGCGCGCGCAGAGGCCATCAAGACCACGTATTCCGGCCAGCACCGCATCACGCTCCAATCGGGCGAAACGATCACGCTGTTCGAGCTGCCCCAGCCGGGCATCTCCAGCAACCAGACCGTGGTGCGCTTTGACCAGACCGGCGACCTGGCCGTGGGGGACTTGGTGCACACGCGCACCCACGCCTGGCTGGAGGGCGGTATCGTGAACGGAAAGCCCCTGCCCACGCTGGCCGGCTGGAAGGCCGGGCTGGCCGAACTGCCCCGCCTGGGCACCGGCAAGGTCTACGGCGGGCGCGGCAGCTTTGTGCCCGTGGCGCAGGCGGTGGCCGAGCAAACGGCCTACCTCGACAAGGCCGACGCAGTGGTGACGGGCTACATCCACCGCCTGGGCAGCCGCGCCAGCGAGCTGAGCGACCCCGCACGCCAGGGCGCGCACCACCAGGCGATCCAGGCAGAAATGGCCAAGGCCTTCCCCGGCTACGCAATGCCCGACCTGGTGGGCTACAGCGTGTACGGACTGGTGCAGTACAAGCTGGCGCATTGAAGGCGGAGGCGCGCCGGGCAGGGCAGCGGCGCGCCCCCTGCGACAATCGGGCCATGAGCTTTGCCCCCCTCTCCAATGACACCTTCCTGCGCGCCTGCCGCCGCCAGGCCACCGACTACACCCCCCTGTGGCTCATGCGCCAGGCGGGACGCTATTTGCCTGAATACAAGGCCACGCGCGCCAAGGCCGGCAGCTTCATGGGCCTGGCCACCAACGTGGATTACGCGACCGAGGTGACGCTGCAGCCGCTCGAGCGCTTTCCGCTCGATGCGGCCATCCTGTTCAGCGACATCCTCACCGTGCCCGACGCCATGGGCCTGGGCCTGTCGTTTGCCGAAGGCGAGGGCCCGCGATTTGCCAAGCAAGTGCGCGACGAAGCCGCGGTGGCCGAACTGGCCGTGCCCGACATGGACAAGCTGCGCTACGTGTTCGACGCCGTCACCAGCATCCGCAAGGCCTTGAACGGCCGCGTGCCGCTGATCGGCTTCTCAGGCAGCCCCTGGACGCTGGCCTGCTACATGGTCGAGGGCAAGGGATCGGACGACTACCGCCTGGTCAAGAGCCTGATGTACGCGCGCCCCGACCTGATGCACCGCATCCTGGCCATCAACGCCGACAGTGTGGCGGCCTACCTCAATGCGCAGATCGACGCGGGCGCGCAGGCCGTGATGATTTTCGACAGCTGGGGCGGCGTGCTGGCCGATGGCGCGTTCCAGGAGTTCAGCCTGGCGTACACCAAGCGGGTGCTGGCACAGCTCAAGCGCACCGGCGTGGACGGCACCGACGTGCCGCGCATCGTGTTCACCAAGGGCGGCGGCATCTGGCTGCCCGAAATGAAGGACCTCCAATGTGAGGTGCTGGGCCTGGACTGGACGGCCAACCTCGGCCAAGCCCGCGCGACCGGCCCCACGCACATCTTCAACCTGGGCCACGGCATCAGCCAGTTCACGCCGCCCGAGCATGTGTCGGCGCTGGTCGAGGCGGTGCACAGCCATTCGCGCGCGCAGCGGCAGGGATGAACGTTGGACTGGCCTGCCACTCCGCGGGCCAGCCGGCGCGCCTGCAGCGCGGGACTTATGCACAAAACTGGAGCAGCGCAAGCAGTCAATGCGCAGTCCTGCACACCCAGGGGACGGCCCTGAAAAGATTCTCAACCACTTCGTAAGTCGTTGATTTCAAAGGGAACGCGGGGCCTGCATTTTTTGCAGGCATTCCAGCGAAAGCACGGTATTTCAAGGGCTGGCGCGGCAAACAATGGAGATATCAACAAAGTTATCCACAGAAACTCTGGATTTCTTGCAAAACCCCAGACAAATCAAGCACTTGCGGCTTACATCTCAGAATCAATCGAACCCAGGTGATCCTGGCTAGCACAAATTTGGGGCTTTCTTGGGTCTTGACGGCGGACCGATGTTCGACTTATGCACACAAATCTTGATGCGGCGCAACATACTCCGGCCGCCGAGGCTTAGCACAGAATTTGCACGCAAAATCCTTCAGATGATTGATTCATAAGGATTTTTTGGCAGTGCCAAATTTGTGGGCAATTTGTTCAGGCCCAGTATTCATGCGGGTCTGCGGGGCACGCGGGCAGGATGTCAACAAAGTTATCCACAGAAAATCGGGATTACTCACAGCGCCTATCAAATCAAGCACTTAGCCGCCAAAGCTCCACACCGCCTCCACAAGCACCTGTAACTGCCCATAGCCTGTGTCTATCTCTTTTGCCACCGTCCACGTTGCGCTGCACACGCCGTCCCATAGCGGCGTGGGGGATTTGCTCAGCTACGCCAGCGAGCAGCCCCTGCCCCCGGGCACCCTGGTGCGGGTGCCGCTGGGCAAGCGCGAGGTGCTGGGTGTGGTGTGGGATGCCGAAGACGCCACCGGCGAGCTGCCCGAGGGCGCTGCCATGCGCCCTATCGCGGGCGTGCTGGAGGGCGTGGAGCCGCTCAGCCTGCCCTGGCGCCGGCTGGTGACTTTTGCCGCGCGCTACTACCAGCGCGCGCTGGGCGAGGTGGCCCTGGCCGCCCTGCCCCCGCAGCTGCGCGACCTGCAACCCGAGCAGCTGGCCCGCCGGTTGCGGCGCCCAGCCAAAGGCATGGGGGAGGGAGCGGAGGAAATTGCTATACAAAACATAGCGCTTACCCCAGAACAGGAAAGCGCCAGGGCCCGAATTTCTTCAGAATCCGGCCCCTTCCTGCTGTTTGGCAGCACCGGCAGCGGCAAGACCGAGGTCTACCTGCGCTGCGTGCAGGAGGCGCTGGAGTCTGACCCCACCGCCCAGGCGCTGGTGATGGTGCCCGAGATCAACCTCACCCCCCAACTGGAGGAGCGCTTTACCTCCCGCTTCGCCCCGCGTTTTGGCAGCCAGGCGGTGGTGTCGCTGCACAGCGGCATGACGAACCCGCAGCGCCTCAAGAGCTGGCTGGCCGCGCACAGCGGCGTCGCGCGCATCGTGCTGGGCACGCGCATGTCGGTGTTCGCCAGCCTGCCGGGCCTGAAGATCATCGTGGTCGACGAGGAGCACGACCCCAGTTACAAGCAGCAGGAAGGCGCCCGCTACTCGGCGCGCGACCTGGCCATCTGGCGCGGGCGAGAGCAAGGCGCCAAGGTGCTGCTGGGCTCGGCCACGCCGTCGCTCGAGACCTGGCACGCCAGCCGCCCGGCCACGGCGGATGACCCCGAAGGCGGGCGCTACGTGCGCCTGGCCATGCCCAGCCGGATCGGCGCTGGCGCCCTGGCTCGGGTGCGCCGCGTGGACATGAACCAGCAGCCGCGCCGCGCTATCTTCAGCGCGCCGTTGCTGGCCGCCATTACCGAGCGCGTGGCGCGCGGCGAGCAGAGCATGGTGCTGCTCAACCGCCGGGGCTACGCGCCCGTGCTGCACTGCGCCGACTGCGGCTGGAAGAGCGACTGCCCGCACTGCAGCGCGCACCAGGTCTTCCACAAGGCCGACCGTACCCTGCGCTGCCACCACTGCGGCTACACGGTGCGCGTGCCCCGTGCCTGCCCCACCTGCGGCAGCCCGGACATCCATTCTATGGGCCGGGGGACCGAGCAGCTCGAGGAACAGCTCGGCGACCTGCTGTCCGAGGTGCTGCGGCCCGACCGCACCCCCGCCCGCATCGCCCGCATCGACGCAGACACCACCAAGGCCAAGGGCGCGCTCGAGGCGCAGCTGGCCCAGGTGCATTCGGGCGAGGTGGATGTGCTGGTGGGCACGCAGATGATCGCCAAGGGCCACGACTTTCGGCGCATCACGCTGGTGGCCGCAGTGCAGCCCGACGGGGCGCTGTTTTCCAGCGACTTCCGGGCGCCCGAGCGGCTGTTCGCCCTTCTCATGCAGGCCGCCGGCCGCGCGGGGCGAGACGCCGCCTACATGGCCGCCCAGGGCACGCAGTGCGAGATGTGGGTGCAGAGTTTTCACCCCAAGCACCCGGTGTACGAGGCGCTGCGCACCCACGACTACCCGGCGTTTGCCGCCCAGCAGCTCCAGGAGCGCGAAGAAGCCGCCATGCCGCCCTTCGCCTTCCAGGCTTTGGTGCGCGCCGACGCCCGCACGCAGGAAGTCGCCCAGGGCTTCCTCACCTCCGCCACGGCTGCCGCGCACGCAGCCGCCCTGCCAGGGCTGGAGGCTGTGACGCTGTTCCCCCCAGTGCCGCTGACCATCCAGCGCGTGGCCAACGTGGAGCGCGCGCAAATGCTGATGGAAAGCAGCAGCCGCGCCGCGCTGCAGCGGTTTTTGGCGGCGTGGCAGCCGGTGATGCAAGCCACCCGCAGCGCGCCCGAGCACAAGGGGCTGGTGCGCTGGCTGGTGGATGTGGATCCGCTGGTGATTTAACCGTTCATTAGTCTCATGTTCACGCGACGTGAACATAAAAATATATTGAACACAGTCAAGTGTTCAGCTATGCTTAAAGTTCACTCTACGTGAACAAGTGAGAAATATGAACACCGCCGCCACCCTGAGGAACGCCATTGCTGCACTCCAAACGGCAACCGGGGTGCGCGTGGAGCAGGCTGCCACCCGCGAAGTCATGGAAGGCGCCCCGGACGACGCCGCGCCCGATGCCTGGCTGGACATCATTGCGCCCCAGGCTGTGCCGGTGCGCTTTGCGGCCGAGGTCAAGGCTGTCGACCGCTTCCACGTGTTGGGCCCGCTCCACGCCAGGGCGCGCCACCGGCGCGAGCCGACCTTGCTGGTCGCGCCGTTCATCACCGCCGAGGCTGCCCGGCAGTGCCGCAGCCTCGGCCTGAACTTCATCGATGCAGCGGGCAACGCCTACCTCAACGTGCCGGGTTGTTTTGTGTACGTCACCGGCAACCCCCGCACCGAGCGCGCGCGGCCTGTGGGGCGCTTCAAATCGCTGACCCCTGCGGGGCTGCGCATCGTCTTTGCCCTGCTGACCCGCCCGGGCCTTGCAGCCGCGCCTTACCGCGAGATCGCCACCACCGCCGGCGTCGCATTGGGCAGCGTGGGCGACGTGCTCAGCGACCTGCAGGCACGCGGCCATCTGGCGCTGACGGAGCCGCGCCGCCTGCTGGCCCCCGCCGCCCTGCAGGAGGAATGGACCACCCACTTCCCCATCAGACTGCGGCCCCAGTTGCACGGCCGGCGCTTCGCAGCCCCGGCCCGGGACTGGTGGAGGGGCCTGAATCTGCAACCCCTGCACGCAGCCTGGGGCGGCGAAGTCGCGGCCCACCACCTGACCGGGTATCTCGAACCCGAGCAGATGACCCTCTATGCGGCAGCGCCCGAAGCGTTGATCCTGAAACACCGGCTGCGCCCCGACCCCGAGGGCACCGTCGAAATACTCAGCGCCTTCTGGCCTCTGGCGGACGATGACGACGCCGGCAGCGCCACGGTGCCGCCGCTGCTCGTCTACGCGGACCTGATGGCCAGCACCGACCCGCGAAATATCGATACCGCCCAGCGCGTCCGCGCCCAATACCTGGACACCGGCCGCGATGCTCAAGACATCGCCTGACCGGCCAGTCGATCCGCTGCTGCGGGACATCCTGCAGCTGGCCAGCACCGCGGCCCGCAGCCTTCACATCGACTTCTTCGTGGGAGGCGCACTGGCGCGGGACCTGATGCTGTGGCATGTGCATGGGCAAAGCACGGGGCGCGCCACACGCGATGTGGACCTGGGCCTGCACCTGACCGACTGGGCCGCATTCAGCGCCCTCAAAGACCAGCTGTTGGCCGAAGGCAGCTTTCAAGATCAGCCCGGAGTCGCCCACCGCCTGCTGTACCGGCCCGCCGCGACCGTTCATGGCATTCCGCTGGACCTGCTGCCCTTTGGCGCGGTGGCAAGTCCGCATGCCACCATTGCCTGGCCGCCAGAACATGCGGTGGTGATGAACGTTGCAGGCTTTGCCGAAGCGCACCGGGCCGCTGTTGAAGTGGATCTGGACGGCGCCCTGGCGGTGCGCGTGGCCTCACTGCCATCGCTGGCCGTGCTCAAGCTGATCGCTTGGCGTGACCGGCATTTGGACACATCCAAGGACGCCACCGACTTCCTGCTGATCGCGCGCCGCTATGCGGAGGCCGGCAACATCAACCGGCTGTACGAGACCGGCACCGCCCTGCTGCAGGCCTGCGACTACGACCCCGACCTGGCAGGCGCCATGCTGCTGGGCCAGGACGCCGCTGCGGCCACAACGCAGGCGACCACCGCGCAGGCCGTGGCCGACATCCTCGACCGACAAGGGCGCTGGCGCCAGCGGCTGGACGACCAGCTGCAAAGGGCCTTGCAACTGGCCGGTGCCCTCCCTGAGCGCGGTCAGCACCCACTGCGCCATGTCGACGCGTTCCTGCAGGGATTTCTGCAAGGCCAGCGCCCGGTGGCGGATTGAACAACGCGCCCAACGTGCCGACACCGCCCCTTCGAAGTCCTGCACTGTCCTGCCCGGGCGTATCGCCGTGCGCTACCGCGGGTGTCAGCCGGTGCCCTTGTGCCCAATTCAGCGCATGGGCCCCCGCAGATCCCGGTCAGGATGCGCTCTTTTTGGACCTCGACCGCACCAAATCCCTGTGACAGCGACAGCGCCCCTGCGCGCTGGCCATCTCCACCACCATGTACAAAGAACTGAACGACGGGCCCAAACTTCAGCCCCTGTGGGCCACCATCAACATCACCGTGGCGACGTTGTGCGCCAACTGGATCTGGGGGAACTGGTTCTCGCAGGCGAAGGGCATGGCGGCGTTTTTGCTGATGCTCGGGTGCCTCATGGGGTGGCCGGTGACGGTGGGGCTTCTTTCGATGGTCCAGGGCCTCGTGCTCAAGCGCTGTGAAGACCAGCCGCTGTGGGGCATGGGCCTCATCCTGGGTGTGCTCGGAGCCGGTTTTGCCGCGTATGGCATTCCGGGTCCGTGGAACCTGCTGGGCTGCGCCGTCGTGGCCACCATCATCGGCGTCCAGGCCCGGCGCGCAGCGCAGGACGACGCTGACCTGGAGGACTTGTAAATGGCGGTCCGGGAAGCTCCACCCGCCGGGCTGCTCGCCAGTTTTTCTGCCCCGCTGTGGGAAAGGCTGGGCCTCACGGAACTCCAGCCTGAGTGGATCGTGAAAGGCGAGCACCGTGGTTACGACTGGATGGTGATCGAGCTGACGCACCAAGCCACGGGCCTGTTCACCAGCAGCGACCGGGCGTCCGACACCACCACCGTCTTCGTGCTGCAGCTGCCGCACCGGTCCAAAAACTGGCACCTGTCGGCCGACCGCATCACGTCGTCACGCCAGCTGTGTGTGGACGACGGATACGTCTATCTCGCGGCGCTGGGCCAGCAACCGCGCGTGCGCGACTGGCGCCGGTGGCTGGACATGGCGGCCGACACTGCCGACGAACTGGTGCAGAACGAAGGGACACACTCGGCAAAGGCCGTCGTGGGCGCCTCTGCCCCCGGCGGCAACTCCGACGATGCGGAGCCCGAACCCAGCTGGAACCCGCACGACCGCCATTGGGTGATGTTCTGGCTGATGGTGGTGGTGCCCTTGGCTGGCGGGGTGCTGCTGTTCCTGGCCATGGACTACGCCGACTGGCAGCGCCACGGTGCTGTCACCCGATGCAGTGCCGAGGCCGCGATGGGCACGGCGCTGCGCGGCTGGAAGGTGTGGCTGCACTTCGGCATCCTGGCCGTCCCGCTGCTGGGCATTGCCCGGCTGCTGCACACCATGGCCACCCGCATTCACCGGCCGGCCTTTGTGCTGCAGATCAATGTGGAGGGTGCGATCCTGGTGGCCGGCTCGTTCGTGCTGGCGCAGGCTTTGGAGGCACTGGCCCGGTCCGCACGCACGCTGTGCTGACAGAACGGCAATCTTGGCAGAGCGCAACGGCTGCGGGCACTGAAATTTTAACGATTTAGGGGCCCAGCGCTTGATCCATATGAGCCCATAGCTATTAAAACAATAGCAACTTCAGGTCAGCAACGCCACCGCCGCTGAAAAGCTCAGAAACGCCAGCGCGGTGGACACCAGGATGATCCGCGCGATGCGTCCGTTGTTGGCGCCGAACTTCTCGGCCAGGAGCGAGACGTTGCTGGCGCTGGGCAGGGCCGCCACCAGCACCAGCACGGTGAGCGCAAACGGCGTGAGCGGCGCGCCGAGCGTCATCGCCGCCGTGCCCACCACCCAGACCAGCAGCGGGTGCACCAGCAGCTTGGCCAGTGCCACGGGCACATACAGCCGGGGCGGCACCTGCTCGTGCTGGTTCATCTGCGAGCGCGCCAGCACCGCGCCGATGGTGAACAGCGCCACGGGCGAAGCCGCGTCGGCCAGCATGGCGACGGTTTTGTCGACCGGGCCGGGGAGTTTGAACTGCAGGGCCGAGGCCAGCGCACCGAGCGCAATGGCCCACGGCATGGGGTTGGTCGCCATGCCCTTGAAGGCATTGCGCAGCGCCACGCCCACGCCGTGGGTGCCGGCGCCATCCAGCCGCGAGAGCGCAATGCACAGCGAGCTGGTGATGAGCATGTCGACCATGATGGCCGCGATGGCCGGGCCGGCGCTCTGCGCGCCGAGCAGGGCCACCAGCAGGGGCACGCCCATGAAGCCGGTATTGGGGAAGGCGGCCACCAGCGCACCGAAGGCAGCGTCGTTCCAGCCGATGCTGCCGCGCCGCGTGAGCGCCACGGTGCCGCCCACCATCGCCAGCGCACACAACACGTACACCCCTGCCACGGCCGGGTCGAGCAGTTGCCCGATGGGTGTGCTGGCGCCAAAGCGGTACAGCATGCAGGGCAGCGCAAAGTACAGCACGAAGGCGTTGAGCCCCGGGATGGCCGGCTGGGGCAACACGCCGCGCCGGGCGGCGAGATAGCCGCAGAGCACCAGCGCGAAGAAGGGGAAGGTGATGAGGAGGATCGAAAGCACGGCGGTATTGTCCGTGCTGGCCGCGCGGGCTGACCGGCCGCGCCATGCGGCGGTCAGCGCAAAGTCAGGTGGGGGCCATCACACCCAACGAATGCTGCAGGAGCTCGGAAAACCGGCCCGCTGGCGATTTGCGTTCCATTGCATAACCAGGCGGGGCGCCGCAGACAGTGCTGTAGCACGGCAAGGCGACCCAACGACGTTAGTAGGTGGAGACCACGCCGTAGTAGGTCTTCATCTTGCCCTCCAGCGACTCCTTGACGGCCTTGCCCGCCAGGTTGCCGTCGCGGATGCCGAGGAAGGAGTACATCAGCAAATAGGTGGCGTCGTACGCGTTGGCAGCCGCCATAGGCACCGCGACCTTGCCCTGGTATTTGCGGGTGTAGCTCGACAGGAAGGACGCGCGGCGTTCGTTGCTGGGCTCGGCGATGAAGGTCTGCACCATGAGCGCACCCTCGGCGGCATCCTTGGCGCCTTCCAGGAAAAACGGGAAAGACAGCGGCCAGGCCCCCACCTGCGGCACCTTCCAGCCCATGGCCTTCTTGCCGTTGGCAATCGTCGCGTTCTCCGGCCCCACCGTGTAGCTGTAGACCACGTTGGCCCCCGCGGCGCGGGCAGCGGTGAGCTCGGCCGTGAGGTCCTTCACGCCCAGATCAAAACGCGCCACATGCACGGGCTTGAGGTTCTTGGCGGCCAGCGCCGCCACCACGTCGTTGTAGCCACCTTCGCCATAGCCCGTCTTGTCGGCAAAGATGGCCACCTTGTCCCAGCCGCGCTTGACGATGTCGTCCACCATGAACGGCGCTTGCAGCGCATCGCGGGCCTGCACACGGAAGATGTAGCTGTCGGGCGCGGGGTATTTGGTTGTCACCGCGGTGCCGGTGGAGCACGGCACGATGAGCGGGCTTTTGGCGTCCTGGAACAGGTCGATGGCCTTCATCGCCACGCCGGTGTTGCAAAAGCCAATGGTGGCGACTACTTTCTCGGCCAGTAGCTCTTGCGAGACTTTGCGGCCCTGGTCCGGGTTGGCGCCGTCGTCCTTGACCACCAGCTCCAGTGGGCGGCCCAGGTAGCCGCCCACGGCATTGATCTCGTCCACCGCCAGCTTGATGCCGTTGAGCATGGGCACACCAAAGTCGGCCGACGGGCCGGTGAAGGGGCCCACGACGCCAATGCGCACCGGTGCGGTGCTGCCCAGTTGCGCCCTGGCCGGCAGCGCCGCCGCTGCGCACACCAGCAAACCAGCGCACGCGGCCACCAGATAGCGCTGCCGGCGGCGTGCCGCCAGCGTGGAGATCGGGAGGGTGGTGGGCAAAGAGGAAGGCGGGCGGTGGTGGTTCATGGTGGGCGCATCCAGACAGGCCACGCAGCAAAGGCGCGGCTTTCCACCTAGTATCAAAGTGTGACAAGGTGCCCCCTAGGGGGATTTCCCGCAGAGCCAGGCCGTGCCGGGGAGTCTTCCTGGGCGGCTGCGGGCAGGTCGTCAGCCTCGGTCAGCTTTGCGCTCACCAGCCACCGTGTTTCAGCGGGCGCAGCGGCCCGATTGGGGCCTGACCGGTATCATTGCGCGCTCCGGCGGCGGCCCCCGCGGCCGGTTGTCCCCCTCGGTTTCTTCTGGCCCTAGAGGCTTCCCCCACGCATCCCCATGTCCGCAGGCCTCAATCTCGCCCAGCTTCAGGCTGTCCACTACACCGACGGTGCCTGTCTGGTGCTCGCCGGCGCGGGCTCGGGCAAGACGCGGGTGATCACCCAGAAGATCGCCCACATGATCGAAAAGGGCATGGAGCCCAAGCGCATCGCCGCCATCACCTTCACCAACAAGGCTGCGTCCGAAATGCGCGAGCGGGCGCAGCACCTGATTGGCAAGCGCGCCAAGGACGTGCTGGTGTGCACCTTCCACGCCCTGGGCGTGCGCATGGTGCGCGAGGACGGCAGCGTGCTGGGCTTGAAGCCCCAGTTCAGCATCCTGGATGCCGACGATGTGACGGGCATCCTGAAGGAAGCCTCCGGCGGCACCACCGACATGGCCACGGCGCGGCAGTGGCAGTGGGTGATCAGCAAGTGGAAGAACATGGGCCTGACCTCCGAGCAGGCACTGGCCCAGGCGGCGGACGATAACGAGCGCATCATCGCCACGCTGATGGCGCGCTACGAAGAGCGCCTGGCGGCCTATCAAAGCGTGGACTTCGACGACCTGATCGGCATGCCGCTGCGCCTGCTGCGCGACTTCCCCGAAGTGCGCGCCAAGTGGCAGGCGCTGCTCAGCCACGTGCTGGTCGATGAGTACCAGGACACCAACGCCACGCAGTACGAATTGCTCAAGCTGCTGGTGGGCGAGCGCGGCCACTTCACGGCCGTGGGCGACGACGACCAGTCCATCTACGGCTGGCGCGGCGCGACGCTCGACAACCTGAAAAAGCTGCCGGTGGACTTCCCGCAGCTCAAGGTCATCAAGCTGGAGCAGAACTACCGCTCCACCAGCGCCATCTTGCGCGCGGCCAACAACGTGATCGGGCCCAACCCCAAGCTGTACCCCAAAACGCTGTTCAGCGAACTGGGCGAAGGCGAGCCCGTGCGCGTGGTGGACGCCGACAACGAGGAGCACGAAGCGGACCGCGCCGTGGCGCGCATCCAGAGCCTGCGCGCGGCCAGCAACCCGCCGCCCGACTGGAAGAACTTCGCCATCCTGTACCGCGCCAACCACCAGGCCAAGCCGTTTGAAAAAGCGCTGCGCAAGGCCAACATTCCGTACAAGGTTTCGGGTGGCACGAGCTTTTTCGACCGGGCGGAAATCAAGGACCTGTGTGCCTGGTTTCGCCTGTGGATCAACAACGACGATGACCCGGCGTTTTTGCGCTGCATCACCAGCCCCAAACGCGGCATTGGCCACACCACACTTGCGGCCCTGGGCGCGTTTGCCACGCAGCACAAACAAAGCATGTTCGGCGCGCTGTTCAACGGCATGCTGCCCGCCGCGATCCCCAAGCGCGCCATGGACGGCCTGCACGAGTTCGGCCGGTACATCAACTACCTGGAATACAGCGCGCGCCGCGTGCATGGTGCCGAAGACTCGCGCACCTTCCTGAACGAGTGGCTGAAAGAAATCGGCTACGAGCAGCACCTGTACGACAACGAAGACAGCGAGAAGGTGGCGGCCGCGCGCTGGAGCAACGTGATGGAGTTCTGCGACTGGATGGCGCAGCGCGCAGGCGGCCAGATCGACGACAGCTCAGGTGCCGTCGTGACCAAGGAAACCAAGAGCCTGCTGGAGGTGTCGCAGACCATCGCGCTGCTGTCCACCATCAGCGAGCGTGAGAAGGACCAGGACATGGTCACGCTGTCGACCCTGCACGCCAGCAAGGGGCTCGAGTGGCCGCACGTCATTCTGGTCGGCGTGACCGAGGGCATGCTGCCCTTCAAGCTCGACGACGACGAAGGCCGCCAGCAGAAGGTGAGCGACGACACCCTGCAGCGCCTGCAGGAAGAGCGCCGCCTGATGTACGTGGGCATCACCCGCGCGCAGCGCACGCTGGCCGTGAGCTGGACCAAGAAGCGCAAGAAGGGCCGTGAAATGGTCTCGGCCCAGCCCAGCCGCTTTATCGCCGAGATGGGGCTGGACAAGGCCACCGTGCGCGAAGACCCGCGCGAAAAGCTCAAGGCGCTGCGCGCCGAGTTTGCCGCCAAGGCGCAGGCCAGCGCCGCGGCGGCTACCCCCGCAGGCATCTCTTAGATCGAAGATTCAATCACTACCATATTGATAGCAACAAGCGCTCGTCCTACAAGCGCTTGAGGCAATTTCTCCCTGGACACTTCCAGTTCCATCCCGCGCGTTGCCCCGCACTGCTGTAATACGCTGAAGCCTCGACACTCTCACACCACCATGCCATTACGCAACCACTTCCGCACCCGCCCACAAGGCCACATCCTTCCTGCCGCGCTCGCGCTGCTGGCCACCCTGGCACCCGGCGGTGCCGCACTGGCACAAGGCAACAGCGTGGGGACTGCCGGGGTTTCGCCGTCCGCGGGCGACGCCTGGCGCCGCTGCGCCGCGCTGTCGCAAGACAACCAGGCCCGCCTGGCCTGTTTCGACCAGGCGGCCGCCGAGCAGACCTGGAAAGCGCCCGGCGCATCGGCCGGCACTGCCACGGACACGGCTGCAGTGCCGCCCCCCGTGGACTCCACCCTGCCGGCCACGCGCGTCATCGACGTCTCGCGCGTAGACGGTTGCCGGGACGCACAGTACAGCGACCTCTCGCGCTTCTGGGAGCTGGAGTCGGGCAGCGACTGCGGCACTTTCAGCTTCCGCGGCTACCGACCGATCACGGTGTCGGTGGTGGGGGGCAGCAACGTCAACCGCCAGCCGACTTCGGACGCAGCCGACCACTCGGCGACCACCGAGTCCACGCCCTACCGCCGCGTCGAAAACCGCATTCAGCTGTCGGTGCGCACCAAGGTCGCCCAGGGCCTGCTCACGCAGGGCCACCCCACGCTCAAGGATTCGGTGTGGTTTGGCTACACCCAGCAGTCGTACTGGCAGCTGTTCACGCCCGAGATCTCGCGCCCCTTCCGCACCACCGACCACGAACCCGAAGTCATGTACGTCTACCCCACCACGGCCGAGCTGCCGTTTGGCTGGAAGTGGCGCTACAGCGGCGTGGGGCTGGTGCACCAGTCCAACGGCCAGAGCAAGCCCCTGTCGCGCAGCTGGAACCGCGCGTACCTGATGACCGGCATGGAGCTGGGCAACAGCGTGCGCGTGAACGCTCGCATCTGGAAGCGCATTCCCGAAGGCTCGGGCAGCGACGACAACCCCGGCATCAGCGACTATGTCGGCCGCGGTGAGCTGTCGGCGTTCTGGAACATCAACAAAGACAACACGGTGGGCGCGACGCTGCGGCATTCACTGTCGAGCAGCGAACGCGGCTCGGTGCGCGTGGAATGGCTGCAGGCCGTGGGCTCCAACCTGCTGGGCGGCAAGAGCAACCTGCGCTTGCACACTTCGCTGTTCAGCGGCTATGGCGACAGCATGATCGACTACAACAAGAAGCGCACCGTGTTCAGCGTGGGCGTGAGCCTGGTGGATTTTTAGGCAGGTACATCCTTTAGGCAGGCACATCCCCCTGAGGCGCTGGCGCGCCTTCACCCCTTCTCTCGAATTGCTGTGCAATTCGGGAAGGGGACGACGCCCTCGCTGCGGGGCGGCCCTTGCTTGGCGTCCCTCGTCTGGGCCGCGCCAGTTTTTGAGGGTGGTGAGCTGCGCTATCGCCCCGAGGCAACGCCTTGCACCAACAGGCTTGAACTGCTCACAACTCGTTACGACATAGCACTCAAGGTTCGCGATCAGGTGCCGATGCGCCGCCACAATGGCACGCGCACCCAGACGCCATGGCCCGCCGCGGGCCACGCTTTCGATAAGAGCGGTATTCCCCCCGTTTAAGCTGCCATTGCCCCTGTGTGCGCCCCTCCAAAATGTGAGCAGAGAGAGGAACACCCCATGGACATGCAATACCAGCTCAAGGCCGGCAGCTACTACCTGTACGACATGCGCGATGCACCCAGCGCGGTGACGGGCGAGCGCAGGTTCAAGCTGAAAACCGATACCGTGGCCATTGCCTTTGACGTCCATACGGGCGAGGTGCACCAGCATGGCAGCCCCACGCGCATCCAGTCCTGGGCCAACAACACCCGCCGCCGCCTGCGTGCCGCCGGGGCGCAGGACGTGGCCAACGACATCGTCGTGGTGTCGGGCCCGCTGCCGGTGGACGAGCTCAACAAGTGTTTGTGGATCAGCGGTTATTGCCGCCGCATGTTCACGCGCCTGGCCACGCTGCCACACGGCAAGCTGCAACGGCCATCGGAGCCGTTTCGCAAGGCGGCCTGAACGGCAACCGGGTTTTCTTCCGTTTCTTTTTCACTCTATTCCGACGCCCAGGGCCGCTGAACATGCGGCCCTTGTCGTTTTAGGCGGCGCCGTGTTTGCCGCGCCTCCCCGAAGAGCCCCACCGACGGGCCGATCATCCGGGTGACAAGGCCTGGTGCTTCTTCAAGCCTCCGCGTCTTCCACCGCATCCCCATCCACAGCCTCCAGCACCTCGGCGTGCTTGACGATGGTCACGGGCACGGGGCTCGCGTGCGCCACCTCTTGCGATACCGAGCCCAGCAGCGCCGTGGTGATGGCGCCCTGCCCCTTCGCGCCGATGACCACCAGGTCGCAGCCCGAGCGCTCGATCATGTCCACCAGCGTGTGGGCCACGTCGCCCACGCCCACATCGGTCTCGTAAGCGATGCCAGCGGCATCGAGCAGCGCGCGCGCCGGGGCCATCAGATGCTCGCCCGCCTCCAGGCTGGCGGCGGCAATCAGGTCGGGGTCGCGGGTGGTGACCAGTTCGTACAGGGTGGCGGGCTCTTGCACATGGGCCAGCACCACGCTGGCCTGCAGGCCCTGGCGCACCAGCGCGAGCGCGTGGTGGACGCCGTCCAGGGAGAGTTCCGAGCCGTCCACGGCAATGAGGATCTTGAGCATGGGGGTCTCCTTCCGAAGTGTGATGCGCGGGTTGCGGGTCCAGTGTAGCCACGCTCGGTGCGGGCGCCAGCCCTTTTGCGGCCTGCGTCGCGGCGGCGGAACCGTCTGGGACAATACGGCCCATCATGCTGCAGTTTGACCTTCTCAAGACCGACCCCACCAGCCACGCACGCCGCGGCACGCTCACCCTCAACCACGGCGTGGTGCAGACCCCCATCTTCATGCCCGTGGGCACCTATGGCACGGTCAAGGGCGTGATGCCCAAGAGCCTGCACGACATGGGCGCGCAGATCATCCTGGGCAACACCTTCCACCTGTGGATGCGCCCCGGGCTCGACGTGATGCAAAGCTTTGGCGGCCTGCACGGCTTTGAAAAATGGGACAAGCCCATCCTCACCGACTCCGGCGGTTTCCAGGTCTGGAGCCTGGGCGCCATGCGCAAGATCACTGAAGAGGGTGTGACGTTTGCCAGCCCCGTCAACGGCGACAAGCTCTTCATGTCGCCCGAGGTGAGCATGCAGATCCAGACCACGCTCAACTCCGACATCGTGATGCAGCTCGACGAGTGCACACCGTACGAAACCAAGGGGCACCTCACCACCGAGGCCGAGGCGCGCAAGAGCATGGAGATGAGCCTGCGCTGGGCCCAGCGCAGCAAGGATGAATTCCACCGCCTGAACAACCCCAACGCGCTGTTCGGCATCGTGCAGGGCGGCATGTACACCAACCTGCGCGCCGAATCGCTCGCACAACTCGTCGAGATGGACTTCCCCGGCTACGCGATTGGCGGCGTGAGCGTGGGCGAGCCCAAGGACGAGATGCTGGGCATCATGGCGCACACGCCCCACCTGCTGCCCGCGCACAAGCCGCGCTACCTGATGGGCGTGGGCACACCGGAAGACCTGGTGCAGGGCGTTGCCGATGGCGTGGACATGTTCGACTGCGTAATGCCCACACGCAATGCGCGCAACGGCACGCTGTTCACCCGTTTTGGCGACCTGAAAATCCGCAACGCGCGCCACAAGGCCGACCACCAGCCGCTCGATACCAGCTGCACGTGTTATGCCTGTGCGGGCAGCGCGGGCGTGTCGTGGGACGACGGCGGGCGCGAAGGCTTCAGCCGCGCGTATCTGCACCACCTGGACCGCTGCGGCGAAATGCTCGGCCCCATGCTGACCACCGTACATAACCTGCACTACTACCTGAACCTGATGCGCGAGGTGCGCGAGTCGCTGGACGCAGGCGCCTTCGCGCAGTTCCGTGCGCAATTCAAAAGCGACCGCGCCCGCGGCGTCTGAGCGTTCGCAGCACCTGATACCCCACCATGACCGGACTCACCATGCTTTCAGGATTCGCGCCCACCATCGGCCGCAGCGCCCGCGCGGGGCTGTGCGCAGCCATCGGCGTGGTGTTGCTGGGCACCAGCGGTTGCGCCAGCCGCGTCGACCGCGATCCGGACAATGGGCTGCCCACGCTGCAACTGCAAAACAGCGTCCTGCTCACGCCCGCCAACGGCGGGCAAACCGTGGGCAGCCAGGACCTGCGCGCGGGCGACATCATCCTGTCGGCCACGCATGGCATCAATTCGCTGGGCATCCGTGTCTTCACGTTGTCGCCGGTGAGCCATGCGGCGCTCTATCTGGGCGACGACCGGATCATCGAGGCCGTGGGCTCCGGCGTGCGCACGCGCAGCACCGCGGAGTTCATGGCCGATGAAGCCACCATCGTGGCCTTTCGCCACCCCGGCATGACCGACGCGCACGCCGAGTCGATGCGGGTTTTTGCGCAGGCCCAGGACGGCAAAAAATACAACACGGCCGGCATCGTGCTGCAGGCGCCGTTCACCCTGCAGCGCAAGTTTTGCGAGATCCCGCTGGTACCGGGCAGCGTGCGCGACGCCTGCCTGCGCGGCTCGGCCGCTGTCCAGCTCGGCGCGGCCCGAAACGACCGGTTCTTCTGCTCGCAGCTGGTGCTTGAGGCCTACCGCGCAGCCCAACTGCCGCTGACCGACGCATCGGCGTTGATGGTGAGCCCCGCCGACCTGCTGCACATGCGCGAAGGCGATGTGCCGTCGGTGCAGATCAAGCAGGCGCTGCAGTACGTGGGTCACCTCAAGGGCGGTCACCTGGCGACGGATGTCGCAGTGACCGGGCAACCCAGCCCCTGAGTTGCACTACCCCTTGCGCTATCCCTTGCGCTATCCGCGGAGTTATCCGCCCACGTGCATGGTGAACAACGCGCCATTCGACAGGCGGCACGAGCCCATGCCCAGCGTGGCCGAGTTCATCGAGTACTGGCAGCTCAGGTACCCGCCCCGTGTGCCGGAGCCGCTGGCCAGGCCCTCGCGCGACGAGCCTGCCTTGCGCGTGGCCTCGCCGACAAAGTTCTCGCCCAGGATCGAGGCCTGGAAGGTGCCCCGGCCGTGGAGGTCATTGGTGACCACCGCGTGCACCATGCCAAAGGGGGTGGCCTGGTCGTTGGCGGGATAGAGGCGCACGGCCAGGGTGACGGGCGCTGGCGCCGCTGGTGCCTGCACCACGATAGGCGCCGGCGCGGGATGGTGGATGGGCGCCACATAGCAACCACTGAGGGCTGCCACGGCAGCAGACAAAACCACGCCGGCCACAACGCGGTGACGGATCGATGACGAAGACAACGGGGCCATAAGGCTCCTAGTGACCCAAGCACATGCTTGTGGCGCCGATGGTTCGCGCATTGGCTGCTACAAGTGCAGGATTTCGCAACCGGTGGCGTGGCAGCGCGCCCTGGGTATCGCAATGGGGTACTTTCGCCCAGCCTGAAGGGCCGTCTTGATTTCGGTGAGGTCGCTATATCGGGCCGAAGCCCATGCCGCGGAGTTGCAGCCGCAAAGGTAGGGGGATGTGGATATCCGCCGATTGCGAGGCCTGGAGCCACAAGCCGATCGGTTCGCAGCGGTATGCTGCAGCGCGCGTGGGCGGGTGCCCAGCCTTCACCGCCTCGGTGCTATTTATTCAATAGCAATAAAACCTTATACAACCAGCGCTGGAGCCCAAAATCATTCAAAAACTCCTGCTCCAACTGCTGCGCTGGCCTGCGCGGGTGATGGCCGGCATCGCCAGCGGGCTGCTGGCGGCCGTGATCCTGTTCGAGGAGTGGGGCTGGGTCCCGCTGCAGCAGTTGCTGGCGCGCATCGGCCGCTGGCCCGGGCTGCGCTGGATCGAGGGCAAGGTGCGCAGCCTGCCGCCCTGGGCGGCGGTGGCACTGTTTGCGTTGCCCACCGCGCTGCTGCTGCCGGTCAAGCTGCTCGCGCTCTGGGCCATCGGGCGCGGGCACGTTGTGCTGGGCATGCTCGTGATTGCCCTGGCCAAGGTGGTGGGCACAGCCGTGGTGGCGCGGCTGTTCACGCTCACCCAGCCAGCGCTCATGCAGTTGCGCTGGTTTGCCTGGGCCTACACGCACTGGATCCGCTTCAAACACGCCGTGCTGGAGCGCGCCCGCACCTCCTGGGCCTGGCGCGCCGCGCGGGTGCTGCGGCGGCAGTGGGTGCAGCGCTGGCGACGGCGGTAAGCCGCCTGCGCAACGCGGAGACCTGCGCACGCTGCGGATCGAACCACGGCCACGCGCGAGGCCCGCCCCCATCGACCTCCAAGGTTCCCAGCCTCGTCCACCGCAGATCTGCAGCGACTGCGAGCGTTCACACCCACCGCACAGCCGGTAGCGTCGAGGGACGCGGCCAGGCGCTCCAGGCCAACGCCCTCAGCGCGCAAGCACCCAGGCCCGAAGCTGACGCCGTGACTGTTGGAGTTTGTCAACAGATGTATCAACGCGCCGCAGCCAGGGCCGTGCCTGCGCGGACAATCAAGACGCATTCCGCAGCCCTGCCCGGCCACGGCCCCAAACTCCCCCGCCTGACCGCCTGCACCCCATGTTC
>SDXZ01000264.1 GCA_004210805.1 Acidovorax sp. | reverse complement strand
GCGCCCGGCTGGGAGCGCGCCTTCCGCTCCGACAACTCGCCCGCATCGTGGCTGTCGAGCGCACTGCTGCTCACGCTGTGCATCACCGCACTGCGCCTGACCGCCGAGCGCTGCCTGCCGTGGCGGCTGGGCGTGTGGCTCACGCTGGCCTTTGGCGTGCTGGCGCTGGACGAGCAATTCATGCTGCACGAGCTGTGGAAGTTCCGTTGCCACGAATGGCTGGATGCGTGCCGCTGGGGTGTGGTGCGCGAGGCGCCAATGCTCGCGGTGGCCGTGGTGGGCCTGTGCACGCTGGTGTGGCTGCACGGGGCTTTGTCGCACCGCACTACCCGTGGCTGGCTGTGGGCCGGTTTTGCGGTGGGGCTGGTGGCGATTGGGGTAGACCAGTGGCCGAATGTGCAGCCGCAGGGGGCGTGGCTGCCGGAGTTGCCTGAGTTGCTGGCTACTTTGGAAGAGGCGCTGGAGGTGGTGGCGGAGGCGCTGGTGCTGGCTGCGTTGTTGCGGCAACCGAAAGCCTAGGCCCTACCCTCGGGTTATTCGCGCCCGAACCATATCTTCCACACGCTCTCTCACGACAAACCGAACAATCCGTGACTGGATACTTCCCTGAAGTGCCATACCCGCAAAGACCGGCACAGCTGGTTGCCCAAGACTTCACGAAATCGCGAAAACAGGTCCACCGCTAAAACCTGAAAACGTTGATAGGGGAGGAGGAGTGGGCACAGTCAGCTGGTGAGTCCAAGGGCTCTCAGTAGGTCCGATGTAGTTGGCTTCTAGTGTGACAAGCCCTTCCACAACCTCTCCGCAGTCGTAGTCCACATAGGTATGGTCATTAGGAAAGCCCAGCACTCTAAATGGCGAGATCTCTCGGTAGCTCATCCAATCTCGCTCACTATGGTCAAGAGGAAGATTGGGTGTCTCTCCCAAATCTCCCTCCAGCTTCTGCAGGTTGAGTTCAACTACAGCAATGTCGAAATGGTCCTCGCCATAGGCTTCGAGGGGCATGTAGAAAACATCAATCAGCTCGAACAAGCGGCCCTTTGGGCTGACGACACACAACGGGGAAAGATCCTCGTATGGGCGAAGTCCATGCCGTGTAGTGACCAAGAAGCATCTTCGGTTGAAACCGACAAGAAACGAACTTGCCCAAACACGGTGAGGGGCTTCCTCGATTCCTGTCTCGGCGACTAGAGGACGGACACAAGACTCCAGGCTTTTACTCAGGATCATTGCTGTGCGGCTTGATTCGTTCTAACACTCACCTTTTGCAGAGCGCCTCACGTGCACTCCTGATCCACCCAGTACCCCGCCCTGAACCACTGCCCGTTGATGTTCAGGTACCAACGCCATTCAAAGACAGGCTCATAGCTCATGCTGCCCGGCGCGGGCACGTCGATGCGCAAGATGTCTGCCACACCGTCGCGGTCCAGGTCGATCACGTGCACCGTCACGGCGGTGTTTTTGCGCTGGGGCTTGTCGCGGATGGGCGGGTCGGCGGGCATCGTCCAGCTGGTGGCGTAGCGCGTGGATCGCACCTTCACGGCATCCGGCGGCAGCTTGCCGGGGACGACCAGGCGGGCCAGCACGTCGGCGGTGTCGGAGAGTTTGGCGTAGCCGCGCACGGGCTGGGCTTCTTCGCCGGGGTCGTTGAACGCGCGGCCGGGGTAGTGGCCGCCGCAGTAGTGGGCATCGTTGCTGATGTCCCACATGCGCTGGCGCACGGCGTGCGCGCCCACCAGGCCCTGCTGCGCGATGGCGTACACGGTGAGCGGCGGGGCGAATGCCTGGTCTGCGGTGCCCACGTCCCAGAAGCCCGTGACGTACTCGATCTCGGGCCCGCTGTGGCGGGCAAAACGGCCCACAGGTGTGCCGGTGGGGATGACGCTGATGCGGGTGCCGGCGACGGCGGCCAGCCCGTCGGCATCGGTCTCATGCAGCAGGGCCACGCTGTCGTGGCGGCGAAAGTACGACGGAGCGATGGCGGGCAGTACCGGCCGTGTGGCCAGTGGCGCCACGGCCGGCAGGTTGTCCACCGCGCGGGTGGCGAGCTGGACATCGGCGAGCGGATTGACGGGTGCGCCCCGGTCAAACTCTTGCTCGGGCCGCAGCAGCACGCCGGCGCGCATCAACTTCTTGGCCGCGTCCCATTCGGGGCGCTGGGGGTACACCACCGGTGCGTCCAGCGCATGGGTCTTGGCCAGCGCCGCGATCTGCAGCGATGCGGGGCGTGGCAAGGCGTTGCCGTAGGCCCGCAGGCGGTTGGGCGACGGTGCCACCCAGAACGCGCGGGCAGCGTCTTTGCCCGCCTGGGCCAGGGTCAAGGGCTGGTCAGCGAGCAGGTTGCAGGACACATGGGCTTGCACGGGTGTCGGCAAGGCAGGGCCCAGGCGCGGGTCGCCGCGGTACAGCACGGCGCACCAGCCGTCGCGCTCGGCCAGTTGCTCCAGCACCGTGTTGGCGGGCACCTGGGCCACCACGCGGGCCTGGGGCTGGGCGGCGTCGCGCAGGTTGACCCAGGAGCCTTGCACATAGCGTGCTTTGGCAGGCGCGACGGTGGGGGTCTGCGCCCCTGCGCTGCCACCCGCCAACATGATTGCCGCCGCCGCAGCGGCCCAGCGAAGGCGGTGCAGGGCATCAGAAATCGTCTTCATGTGTCCGCGCCCTCGTGACTGACTGATCCAATTGATCGATCCAACTGACTGATCCACATTGCCGCACTTGAAACATCCGTTCGGGCCGGGCTTGTTGAAGCCTGCGCGGCGCTTCGACAGGCTCAGCGTGAACGGATGGGGTGGCGCGCCCCGCGTCAGACTGCCAATGCGGGTTCGGGCGCTGCCGCTGGCGGCTGCGCCTCGACCACCCGGGCCAGCAGCGCGCCCGCGTAGCGCGCAGGCAGCGGGATCCACACGCGCACCGGGTTGCCCTGCGCCACGGTGATGCTCTCGCCGTCCACATTGCGCATCTGCTCCAGCCGCAGCGTGAGGTTGCCGCTCGGGTGCACCACCTCCAGCAGGTCGCCCACGGCAAAGTGGTTCTTGGTTTCGACCTGCACCCAGTCACCGCTCAGGCCCGCTGCAGCCAGGCCCTCGGCGCCCAGCACTTCGCCCACAAACTGGCTGCGTTGCGTGGCCGAGTGGCCGTTGATGTAGTTCTGGTAGTCGTTGCTGGGGCGGCGCTCCAGCAGGCCGCCGGTGTAGCCGCGGTTGGACAGGCCTTCGAGCTCGATGAGCAGCTCGGGGTTGAACGGCCGGCCGGCCACGGCGTCGTCGATGGCGCGGCGGTACACCTGGGCGGTGCGGGCCACGTAGTACAGGCTCTTGGTGCGGCCCTCGATCTTGAGCGAATCGACACCGATCTGCGCCAGGCGCGCCACGTGCTCGACCGCGCGCAGGTCCTTGCTGTTCATGATGTACGTGCCGTGCTCGTCTTCCATGATGGGCATCATCTGCCCGGGGCGGCCGGCCTCTTCGATGAGGTAGACCTTGTCGGCCTTGGGGTGGCGCTCGCCGTTCCCGGTGGTGGATGCAAAGGCTTGTTCGGCCTTCTGCTGCGCGGCCTCGAAGTTGAAGTCGCCTTCCATCTTCTGCGCAATGGCTTCGCCCGTGGTGGGGTCGATGTCGGCGTCGTGCGTAGCGTAGTTCCAGCGGCAGGCGTTGGTGCAGGTGCCCTGGTTGGGGTCGCGGTGGTTGAAGTAGCCGCTGAGCAAGCAGCGGCCTGAGTACGCAATGCACAGCGCGCCGTGCACGAACACTTCCAGCTCCATGTCGGGGCATTCCTGGCGGATCTTTTCAATCTCGTCCAGGCTGAGTTCGCGCGACAGGATCACACGCTCCACGCCCATCTTCTGCCAAAACTTCACCGCCGCCCAGTTGGTAGTGTTGGCCTGCACCGAGAGGTGCACCACCTGCTCGGGCCACTTTTCCTTGACCATCATGATCAGGCCCGCGTCGGCCATGATGAGCGCGTCGGGCTTGCAGTCAATCACGGGCTCGATGTCGCGCAGATACGTGCGGATCTTGTCGTTGTGCGCGATCAGGTTGCTGGTGACGAAGAACTTCTTGCCGCGCGCGTGGGCCTCGCTGATGCCTTGGCGGATCTGCTCGAGCTTGAACTCGTTGTTGCGCGCGCGCAGGCTGTAGCGCGGCTGGCCGGCGTACACGGCGTCGGCGCCAAAGCCGTAGGCGGCGCGCATCTTGTCGAGCGAGCCGGCGGGCAGCAGGAGTTCGGGGGCTTTGAGGATGGTCATGGGGTGGGCCCAATCTAGAAATCGTCGGGATCAGGTTCAGCGGGGCATGGCGGGCATCAAGGGCAAGCCCGCGAGGGTGCCCACGGCCTGTGCGGGAAACGCTTCGGCGTCAAACGCCTTGTCGCCGTCGGCATCAGGCAAACCGTTCGGCGCCAAACCCTTGAAGTCGAACTGGCGCGGGTCCATGAAGTGCGAAGGCACCAGGTTGCGCAGGGCCACGGCCATGTTCTCGATGCGGCCGGGGTACAGCTGCTGCCAGTCGCGCAGCATCTGGCC
>SDXZ01000068.1 GCA_004210805.1 Acidovorax sp. | reverse complement strand
GGCGACGGTGCCGGAGTGGCGCCAGTGTCGGTATCTCCACCGCCGCCACCGCAGGCTGCCAGGGCCGCCGCCGCAAACAGCGCGCTCAACAGGGGGGCGGGGGCGTTTCCTGTCGGCAAGCCAAGCGCTTCGACAGTGCGCGATGCGCTGGTTTCGTCCTCGCCGGCAACCATGGTTGCCTGAGGCTCCTCGTGTGTGTATTGCATGGGGTTTCTGTATGTAACGCGCGCCACTGAGGGGCGCTGAGATGAACTAGAGCACACCGTGGACCGGCTGAGGAATACAAGCGTTACCAAACGAAACTTGCGTCTGGGAGGGAGTCGCGTGTAACAAAGAGCTAATGAGGGCAAATTGCAACACTTTGTGGCCGCCAACGTGGCCCCGGCGCTAGTCAGCTTTTCCCAGTTTGTCTGTCAATCACAGTAGTCCTGAACTGACGCGCGCAGCACGGCATGGACTACGGGTGGCGAGCCGATTCATTTCTAGAGTCAACCCCATCGCATCAAGCACAGGTTCCACGCATTCCGGGTGGATGGCTGACGCGACATCTTTCGAGGATGACGCCATGAATGAAGACACCGTCAAAGGCAACTGGAAGCAGTTCAAGGGAAAAATGGTCGAACAGTGGGGCAAGCTCACGAACGACGACTTTGATGTCATCGACGGCAAACGCGAACAGTTCCTTGGCAAGCTGCAGGAGCGCCAGGGCATTGCCCGCGACGCCGCCGAGAAGCAGCTCAGCGACTGGCAGGCCCGCCACCCCGACTTCCGCTTCAACGACTGAAGGCCCTGCGCGCTTCCGGGCGCGCAGCTTCTAACCCGTTCCCCCCATTCCAATTCTTATCAAAGCACCGAGGAGAAAAACCATGAAATTCACACGCACTCTGATCGCTTCTGTGGCCGCTGCCCTGATGGCCACGTCCGCCTTCGCCCTGACCGACGCCGAGTTCAAGACCGGCAAGGAACGCATCTCTGCCGACTACAAGGCCGCCAAGCAAAAGTGCGATGGCCTCAAGGACAACGCCAAGGACATCTGCCAGAAGGAAGCCAAGGGCGCCGAAAAGGTTGCCAAGGCTGAACTCGACGCGCAGCACAAGCCCAGCGCCAAGGCCACCCACAAGGTCGCTGACGCCCGCGCCGACGCCACCTACGACGTCGCCAAGGAAAAGTGCGATGACCTCAAGGGCAATGAGAAGGATGTTTGCGTGAAGGATGCCAAGGCAGCCCACGTGAAGGCCAAGGAAGACGCCAAGGTCGCCGCGGCCCAGGCCAAGCCCAACGACAATGCTGCCGACAAGAACGCTGCCGTGGCAGATGCCAAGAAGGACGCCAACGCCGAGAAGAACGACGCTGCGTACAAGGCTGCCAAGGAACGCTGCGATGCGATGTCGGGCGATGCCAAGTCCAAGTGTGTAGACGACATGAAGCGCGCCTACAACAAGAGCTGATCGTGACGCATGGGCCGCAAGCCCATGCAGACACCGAGCCCCGCCTTGCGCGGGGCTTTTTTATTGGGGCGGGGGGGTGTCGGCGGGGTTAGGCCCTGTGTGGCTTTGCTATGAAGCTAATAGCTATGACTGCATTCTGATTCTGCGCAAGGGCCAGTTTTTGATCAAATTCCAGCCCCTGGCCTTGTTCAGTGCCGTGCGCCGCGCGGCAGCAGCAGCCCTGCCATGCGCCAGGACAAGTCCCGCAACGCGCGGCGCAGGGCCGGTGAATCCCCTGCGCCAGCCGGGCCGGCCGGACTGGGCGCTGGCTGGGGGCTGAACGCTGCCAGCAGCACCTGCTGCTTGGCACACAGCAGTGCGCACCGGTCCTGCGCGCGCAGGGCGGCCATCAGCTGGTCGCAGTGGCGCTGCACACGCGCGGCCTCGGCCTGCGTGAGAGCTGGCGACGGGGCCGCAGCGCCCGTACCCAGATCGGCGCCAGTGCCGGCCAGATGCTGCGCCCACAGCGACACGGCCGAAGCGTTTCCTGCCCGCGGGGCGGAGCCGGGCGCGGGTTGCGTGCTCATGCGCCCTCCGTGCGGGGTGTGGCGGACGGCGCGCGTGGCAGCGGGGGCGAAGCCTGAGGCGTGGTCGGCGGTGGTGCCGTGGGGCGCGCAGGCGGTGGGGTGGGGCGGCCCGGGGTGCTGCCGCCTTGCGTCAGCCCGTACCAGTTCACCTTGCGCGTGAGCACCATCACCGCGGCCAGCACCAGGAAGAGCGCGATCGCGCCCACGGCCAAAGCGGTCTGCTCCAGCTGCAGCAGCACGTACAGCAGCCCATACAGCAGCGCGATGCCGGCCCCGAGCGGTAGGCCGCGTGCCAGGCTGCCCAGCATGTGGCTGGCGTAGTAGGCCAGCAGCAGCACGCAGGCCGTGGCCGCCACCGCATACGAAATGCCGAACGGCAGGTGCTCCGACAGGCTCACCAGCAGCAGGAAGAAGCTGCACAGCGCGCTGCCCACCAGCAGGTACTGCACCGGGTGCACGCGCAGCTTCTTCATCAGCTCGAACAGGCCCACGGCCACGAAGGTGAGGGCAATGAACAGCACACCGTATTTGGTCGCGCGGTCGCTCAGCGAGTAGGGGTTGACCGGGTCGACAAACGCCACGCTGAAGCTGTCCGCGCAGTCGCCCTGCGCCGTGCTGTCCGCGCCGTACTCGTTACCTTGCATGCCGCTGTCCGCGCGGGCCACACACACCGGCTTGCCGTTGGCGATGTCGGCCTGTGCCGTGGTGGCCAGCGACGACAGGCGCCACTGGGCCGAAAAGCCGGTGTTCTTGACCTCGCGCTCCGACGGGAGAAAACGCCCCGCAAACGACGGGTGGGGCCAGCTGCTGGTCATCAGCACCTCGGTGTTGCCGCCCAACGGCACGATGGCCACGCGCTCGGTGCCCACCAGTTCCAGGTCCAGCGTCGCGGTCAGCCCATCGGCCTTGCCGCGCACCGATTCGGGCAGTGCGGCATGCAGGCCGCGGGTGTAGGTGGGGTGGAAGGTGCCAGGCTTGAGGGCCAGCGCCTGGTTCTCCATCCTGAGCTGCGCGGTGCGGATCCCGCGGGCATCGCCCACGGCCATCATCACGATGGGCACGCCGCAGTGCATGCGCGAGTTCTTCACGCTGCTTTGCGGCACCAGGCTGGCCAGCGAGCCCCATTGCGCCGTGACCTGGGTCTTCAAATTGAAGGTGTTCACCTTGTGCAGCCCGCGCGCACGTTCTTCCATCGCCGCGCCGGTGTTGAGCTTGAGTTGCTCGGGCATGGCCGTGAGCAAAAACTCGCGCCGCTGCTCCACCATGCGGCGCTCGTCGCCCTTGCCGGTCTCGACCTCCCAGGTTTCCACGCAAGCGCTGTGGATCAGGGGGCCCATCAGCGTCTGCGGCCCGGCCAGGCTGTCGGCCACGCTCTGCGCAGTGAGGCTGCGGTAGCGCAGGCGGTCGCGCACCACGCTTTCAATCATGGAAAGGCCAAAAAGCAGCAGCAAGGCGATGGCAGCGAGCGCAGCCAGTTTGGTGAACAAGGGGTGTTTCAAGGGGTCCTCCGCAAGTGAATGTGCAGGGGAGTGTTGGGCGCCGGTGTGAGCAGGCCATGAAGTTTGTGAGGCCAGTGTGAAGTCGCTGCCGGGTGAAGAATGGGTGATGGTCCGATGCCCAGATCCATGCGTTGCGCGCCGTCCATGACCTCCGAGGTCATCGACGGCAGGCCGGTGCGGCCCTACAAACGAGTCCTTGGCCTGCTCAGCAGGCGCTCTGTTCTGAAAGGTGTGTGCATGCGCTGGATCGTCCCTGGGGTTCTGGTTTTGATGGCTTTGATCCATGCCCTGCCGCTGGCAGGCGTGCTCGGTGCGGGGAAGTTGCTGCAGCTGTATGGCGTGCCGGTACCCGACCCCAACACCGAGTTGCTGCTGCGACACCGCGCGGTGCTGTTTGGCCTGCTGGCGGCACTGCTGGGCTATGCCGCGTTCCGCCCGGACTTGCACCGGATCGCGCTGGTGGCGGGTCTGGCCAGCGTGGTGTCATACCTCGGTCTGTGGGCCGCCATGGTCGGCACCAATGCGGCGCTGGCCGTGGTGGCGCGGGTGGATGGGGTGGCGCTGGTGCTGCTGCTGGTGGCGGGCGCTGTGCACCTGAAAGGCGTGCGCTAGATCTCCCAGAGAAACTGTGATTGATATCGCCGCGAGACCGCGAACAGGTCCGATGGCTCAGCCCAGCGCCGCCCGGGGCGCAAACTCCAGCACCACCCGCAGGCCCGGCGTGGTGTTGTGCACCAGCATCTGCCCGCCATGCAGCGCCATCACCCGCCGCACGATGGCCAGGCCCAGTCCCGATCCGCTGCGCTCCCCACCCGGCCGCGCGGTGGTGAAAAATCGCTCGCCCAGGCGCGGCAGCGCGTAGTCGGGCACGCCCGGGCCGCTGTCCTGCACGGCGACGGTGCTGCCCTCCACCTGCACCACCACGGCGCTGCCCTCCGGCGCGAAGTCAATCGCGTTGTCCAGCAGGTTGGTCAGCGCCAGCGTCACGAGCTCGGCCTCCCACGGGCCGCTGCTGCCTGTGCTGCCAGACAGGGCCAGCGTGATGCCGCGCTGCGCTGCGCGGCCGCGGGTCTGGCCAATGGCGGCCTCGGCGCAGTCGTGCAGCGCCACGGGCGCGCGGCCTTCGGCGTGGTGGCGCTGCTCCAGTTTGGACAGCTCCAGCAGCCGGTCGATGATGCGCTGCAGGCGCTCGCTTTGCTGCACCACCTGGGTCGCAAACTCGGCGCGGTCGGCGGCGGGCAGGTCGTCCTGCAACAGCTCGCCCGCACCGCGGATGGCGGCTACCGGGCTTTTGAGCTCATGCGTCAACGCGCGCACATAGCCTTCGATGTAGTCATGCCCCTCCAGCCGGGCGCGCATGCGGTCCATCGCACGGGCCAGGTCGCCCAGTTCGCCCGGCACCTGGGGCACGGCCAGCGCGGCGGTCGGCGGTGCGTCTGGGTCATGGCGCTCGCCATCGGCCGGGCCCTGCACGCTCAACGCGTAGTCGCGCAGGCGGCGCACGTTCCACACCATCCACAGCGTCACCGCCACACCCACCGCGGCCGACAGCGCCAGCAGCAGCAGGCCACCCATGAACACCTTGCGCTCGGCGCGGTCGATAAAACGCTGCACCGTGCGCGTAGGCTTGGCCACGGTGAGCACGCCCGCGATCTCGCCCTTTAAATAGATGGGGGCCGCCACGTGCATCACGCCGGTGGTGTCGTCGCTGTCCACGTCGCGCGTGGAGCGGGCGCCGTACTCGCCGCGCAGCGTGCGCGCCACGTCGCGCCACTGCGAATAGTCGGCACCGATGGCGCGGTTTTCCGAATCGAACAGCACCCGGCCCTGGCGGTCCGTGACGTAGATGCGGTAGTCGAGCGACTGCTTGGAAAACCCCCAGATCGCCGCATCGATGGGCCGCGTGGCGTAGCGGCGAACATGCTGCGCAAACGGGCTGGCGCTGCCGTTGGGATTGGCCGCGCTGGCCGCCAGCCGCCCCGTGGCCATGTCGTCACTGGCCAGCTCGGCCAGGATGTTGGCCGTGTCCACCATCATGTCTTCCATCACCTCGCGCACGCTCGGCTTGATCTCGGCCATGAACACGCGCAGCACAAAGAACGCGGCGATGCCGTTGATCAGAAAAAACGCGAAGAGCAGGCGGATGCCAAGGCGCATGGGTCAGTGGGCGTTCGTGCTGAAAATGTCAAAAATGATAGCTAATAGCGCTTAAGGAATAAGCGCTGGCGGCCATTTTGATCATAAAACCAGGGCGTAGCCCATGCCCCGGTGCGTGCTGATGTACTCCCGCGCCGGGTCCACCTCGCGCAGCTTGGCGCGCAGGGTCTTGATGTGGGTGTCCACCGTGCGGTCGGTGCTCTCGCTGTCGTCGCCCCAGGCCGCGGCCAGCAGCGCCTCGCGCGAATGGATGCGGCCCGCGCCGCGCAGCAGGCACGAAAGCAGCCGGTATTCGCGCCGGGTCAGCGCCAGCGGCTGGCCGCGCAGGCTGATGCGCTGGCCGGCCTCGTCGTCATGGAAGAGCGTGGCGGTCGCAGCGGCGGGTGCCGCCGTGTGGCCGTTGCCCGCCCGGCGCAGCAGCGCCTTCACGCGCGCAGCCAGTTCGCGGGGGCTGAAGGGCTTGGCCAGGTAGTCGTCCGCGCCCAGCTCCAGGCCCAGCACGCGGTCGATCTCCTCACCGTGCGCGCTGAGCATCAGCACGGGCAGCGTGGCCGTGCGCGGTGCGTGGCGCAACTCGCGCAGCAGGTCGAGGCCACTGCCGTCGGGCAGGCCCACGTCCAAGACCAACAGGTCAAACCGCGCCGTCTGTATCTGCTGGCGCGCGTCGTGCACCAGCAGGCTGTGCGTGACCTGCAGCCCGTCGCGCTCCAGCGCATAGGCCACGGTGCGGGCGATGGCCGGGTCGTCTTCGAGCAGCAGGAGTTTTGCAGACATACCTCCATCACCCCCTGTTGTGCCCACTCCGCGCAGACCACGCCACTGGCGCGGCGCAGGCGAGGGACGCCGAGCAAGGGCCGCCCCGCAGTGAGGGCGTTGTCCTCTCGGGGGGATGGCGCCGCAGGCGACTCAGGGGGGACCTCATTTTCAGCGTGCGATCAGGATGGGGAACAGCTTGCCCAGTCCATCGGCCATCACTTCCACCGCCAGCGCCGCCAGGATCAGCCCCATCAGCCGGGTCATCACGTTGATGCCCGTCTTGCCCAGCACGCGCGCAATCGGATCGGCCAGGGCAAAACACACGGCGGTGGCCAGGGCGATGACCACGCCGTAGCCCACCAGCGCCAGCGTCTGCCACACGCCCTGCGCGCGGTCGGCATAGATCACCACGGTGGACATGCTGGCCGGCCCGGTGAGCAGCGGGATGGTGAGCGGCACCACGGCAATGCTGCTGCCGGCGGCGGCTTTTTCGGCGCCTTCTTCGTACTCGTTGGTGGTGGGCTTGGCCTCGGCGGGCTGGGCGTTGAGCATGTTCATCGCGCTGATGAGCAGTAGCATGCCGCCGCCCACCTGAAAGCTCTGCAGCGAGATGTTGAAGAAATCCAGGATCTGCAGGCCCAGCAGCGCGCAGGCGGCGATGACGCAGAACACGCTGAAGCTGGCGACCTGGATGGTGCGGCGCCGCTGCGGGTACGAGAACCCCTGCGTGTAGTGGATGAAGAAAGGGACGATGGCCAGCGGGTTGACGATGGCCAGCAGGGTGATGAGGGGTTTGAGGTCCATCAGGGCGCTCCGAAAGGCGAGGGACTAGGCATGGGTCGACAGGGCTCCAGGCGGCGCGGCGAGAAGTCGGCGGCGCGCAGCTGTGCGCGAGTATGCGGTGTTTTCAGCGTGCTCCAGGCCCTCAATGCATGCTGCGCTGCAGCGCTTTGAGACTGCGCAGAAGGGCGCTACCGCCCGCCTGACACATCCATCAGCGTTGCCGTGGTGTAGCTTGCGGCGGGCGACATCAGCCACACGATGGCCTCGGCCACCTCGTTGGCCGTGCCGCCGCGCAGCATGGGCACCTGGTGCGCCAGGTCGCGCACGCGGTCGGGCAGGCCGCCGCTGGCGTGGATGTCGGTCTCGATCAGGCCTGGGCGCACGGCGTTCACGCGGATGCCGTCGGCCGCCACTTCGCGCGCCAGGCCCAGCGTCATGGTGTCGATCGCGCCCTTGGCCGCCGCGTAGTCCACGTACTGCCCGGCCGCACCGAGGCGCGCCGCGGCGCTGGACACGTTGACGATGCTGCCGCCCGCGCCGCCGTGGCGCGTGCCCATGCGCAGCACGGCCTCGCGGGCGCAGATGAAGCTGCCGATCACGTTGATGTCGAACATGCGTTTGAGGCGCGCGACGCCCATCGCCTCCACCCGCGCGGGCACGTCCACCACGCCGGCGTTGTTGACGAGCGCCGAGAGGCGGCCGAGCTGCGCGTCCACAGCGGCAAACATGGCCAGCACCTGGGCTTCGTCGGCCACGTCGGCCTGCACGGCCATGGCGGTGCCGCCCGCCGCGGTGATGGAGGCGACCACGGCGTGGGCAGCGTCTTTGTCGTGCGCGTAGTTGACGGCCACGGCCCAGCCCTGGCGCGCCGCGAGCCTTGCCGTGGCCGCGCCGATGCCGCGTGAGCCTCCGGTGATCAATGCGATGCGTTGTGTGTCGGACATGGCAGGGCTCCTCACCAAAAGGCCCGCATTTGAACAGACCTGCGCGCAGCGGCCAGAATGGCGCGCTAGCCAGGCGCAGTATTGGGGGGAGGGTGCTGCAACCGCAGCGTTCCCTGCCGCCCCCGGCCCGGTCCTTTCCAACAGTTCAACGCAGCAAGGAGTCAAAACCATGGGTCAATTCGTCCATCTGACATCAAGCGATGGTCTCGCCGTGCCCGCCTGGGTGGCGCAGCCCGATGCGGCGCCGCGCGGCGCGGTTGTGGTGCTGCAGGAAATCTTTGGCGTGAATTCGCACATCCGCGCGGTGGCCGACCGGTTTGCCGCGCGCGGCTACCTGGCCGTCGCGCCGTCCACCTTCCACCGCGTGCAGCAGGACGTGGACATGGGCTACACCGGCGACGACATGAAGGCCGGCATGGGCCTGAAGGCCGCGGTCGAGGCCCTGCCCGCGCCAGGCGTGATGCCCGACATCCAGGCCGCCATCGACTACGCCGCCGAGCAGAGCGGCCGCAAGGTCGGCATCGTGGGCTTTTGCTGGGGCGGCCTGTTGACCTGGCGCGCGGCCTGCACGCTCAGCGGGCTGTCGGCGGCCGTGCCTTACTACGGCGGCGGCATGACCACCCCCGGCGAAGCAGCGCGCCACCCGCAGGTGCCGGTGCTGGCGCACTTTGGCCAGCGCGACCACTACATCCCGCTCGACACCGTGCAGGCATTTGCCCGCGCCCATCCCGAGGTCGAGGTTCACATCTACGACGCCGACCACGGCTTCAACTGCGACCAGCGCGGCAGCTACGACGAGCCCTCGGCCATGGCTGCGCGGGACCGCACGCTGGCGTTCTTTGACAAACACCTCGTGGCATAGGAGCCCCCTGAGTAGCCTGCGGCGCCTCGGTGCAGCCGGCCGGAGGCGGCAGCTCTTCGGGACCGTCCAAGCCTGCGCAGGCAGGCTTGGAGCCGCGGCCCTCAGCCCCCAGGGGGACGCCCCCAGTGCTGCGGGGCGGCCCTTGCACGGGGGCGCTGGCTGGGCCGCGCCACGTGCACGCACCAGGGGTGCAGCGATGAATTTCCAGTGTTGCGGAGGTTGTCATGACGAGTTCGGCTGATATCCGGGGTTTGAGGCCTTTTCGGCACCTAGCGCTTGTTGGTAAAGCGCTAACAGCTATCGGTTTGATAGCGGTCGGGATTCAGGCCCGTGCGGTCGACTACCCCGGGCCGCTGTTCGATGCCCACCTGCACTACAACGAGGAAGCGTGGGACGGCAAAAATGGGCCGCACCCGCCGGCCGACGTGCTGGGCCGCATGCAAAAAAGCGGTGTGCGCGCCATCGTGGCCAATTCGCGGCCCAACACCGGCTCGCTCACGCTGGCGGGGCTGCGCGAGACGCGCGAGGCCGGCGTGACGGTGGTGCCCTTTGTGCGGCTGTACCGCAACCGCGCGGACTATTCCGGCTGGTTTGCCGACGAGAGCATCTACACCATGGTGCAGACCGAGCTGGCGCGTGGCACGCCGGCCGGGCCGTACCGGGGCATTGGCGAGTTCCACCTGTACGACAGCGCCAACGCCGATGGCCCGGTGGCCAAAAAGCTCATGGCGCTGGCCGAGGAGCGCGACCTGGTGGTGCTGGCGCATGTGGACGATGCGGCCATCGATCTGCTGATGGCCCACACGCCGTCCAAGGGCCGCAAGCTGCGCCTCATCTGGGCCCACACGGGCATTGGCGGCGCGCCGGTAGAGCGCGTGGATGCACTGATGGCGCGTTACCCCGGCCTGGTCGGTGAGCTGTCGTACCGGCCGGGCCTGGTCTGCGATGACAACCAGCTGTGCCCCGCGTGGCGCACGCTGCTGCTCAAGTACCCGGCGCGGTTTGTGATCGGATCGGACACCTGGGTGAACCAGCGCTGGCAGCACTACGAGGGCCTGATGCAGGGCTACCGGCAATGGCTGGGCGGCCTGCCGGCGGATGTGGCGCGCAAGGTGGCGTGGGACAACGCGGCGGGCCTGTTCGGGCTGCCAGCGCCGGCGCCCGCGCCTGCTCGCTGACCCCCCGGGCCCTTACACGCGGCCGATCAGTTCGGCCGGGCGCGTTAGGGGCCTGGCTGCCGGCGTGGGCCTGCTGGCGCCACGCCGGCCCCTGCATCAGCCTCGCAACAAAGCTTCGTGCAGATCCAGCGCGTTGCCCGTGGCCGCGCCGCTGGCTGTGTTGTCAAAGATGCACCAGATGCCCCGCGCTTCGTGTTGAGCGGCCTCGATGCGGCGCGCCAATGCGTCGATCAACGTTGGTTCGTACGCCGAGTAGTAGATGCGCGGCGACCCGTGCAGCCGGCAGTACACCAGCCCGGGCCAGCCGCCGGGTGCGCGGCCTGGCGCGTGCAGCACCGGGTCGGCCAGCACGCGGCCGGCCTGCCAGTGGGCCAGCAGCGCGTCGCCCTCGGGCGTGAACCAGCTTGCGTGGCGCGGCTCTACGGCGATGGGGGTCTTGGCGTGCAGGGCTCGCAAGCTGGCAAAAAACGCATCGGCCACCACCGCATCCAGCGCCAGGCTGGGCGGCAGCTGCACCAGCAGGCATCCCAGCCGGTTGCCCAGGCCCGCCACTTCGTCCACAAAGGCCTGCAGCAGCGGCGCGGTGTCCACCAGCCGCGCCGTGTGCGTCACGCTGCGCGGCAGCTTCACCGAAAAACGAAACCCCGGCGGCGTGGCCGCGGCCCAGCGCTCGTACGTGCTGCGCTGGTGCGGCCGGTAGAACGACGAATTGATCTCCACACCCGGCAGGTGCTGCGCATAGCGCATGAGGTGCGAGTCCGCCGGATCGGCCGTGGCAAACCGGTGCTGGCTGGCGCGCGGCAGGCTCCAGCCAGCGGTGCCGATGCGAACAGTGGCATGCGCGTGTGGCGCGGTGGCGCCAGCAGGGGGTGGCGTATTCATCCGGGCGCTCCTGTTTTTTGTGCAGAAGCGATGCTGGCCCCAACGCCGCAGGGCGCAGGTAGGAAATTACCGCCGGGTGCGTGACAGATATTGCTTGCGCCAGAAAACGCCCACCAGCACCAACGCGATCCCCGCCATCGACGCCAGCGCCCACCAAAAGCCGTCGGCCTTGTGGATCAGCGGCAGGAACTCGAAGTTCATGCCAAAAATCCCCGCAATCAGGTTGAGCGGCAGGAACACGGCGGTGAGCGCCGTGAGCGTGCGCATGATGTCGTTGGTGCGGTTGCTCTGCACTGAGAAGTGCATCTGCACGGCGGTCTCGGTGTTCTGCTCGAGCCGGCGCACGTGGTGCACCACACGCTCGATGTGTTCGAGCACGTCGCGGCTGCGCACCTTGAGCAGGTCCAGCTCGCGCATCCCGAGCGGTGTGTCGGGCAGGGCCCAGGTTTCCAGCGCGTCGATCCAGTCCTGCACGGCGGTGCGCTGGTCTTCGCAGATTTCGTCGAGCTTGTGCAGCGCCAGGCGCGCTTCAAGCAGCGAGCTCCAGTTCACATACCGCGCGCGCGGCTTGAGCAGCTCGGTTTGCCAGTGGTCGAGCTGGCGGGTGAGCTCGCGGCGCAGGTCCAGGTAGCGGTCGACCATGAGGTTGACCACACGCAGCATCAGGTCGGCCGGGCTGGCCGGCACGCGCGCGCCGGGCACGGGGCTGGTGCGGCCTTCCACAGGGCTGGCGGGAAGTGCGGCGAGCAGACGCTCTGCGTAAGCGTCGCGCACGGCGCAGTCGGTGGGATGCACCGTCAGCAGCAGGCGGTCGAACACGGCAAAACCCACCGGGCTGGTGTCGATGCGCCGCAGCACCGGCGGGCCGCCAAGCTTGCGCAGGGGGGTGGCGTCGTCCGCTGCCGCCGGCGCGGCTTCGGGCTCGCCGCCCTGCGCCGTGGCCAGCCGGCGAAACACCAGCAGGTCGTACTGGGAGGTGTAGTCGTAGTGCGAGGGCAGCTGCGCGTTGAGCAAGTCGGACACGTGCAGCTCGACCAGCTGCAGCCCCACCAGCGCCTGCAGGCTGGCCTGGATCTCGGCGAGCCGCGCCTGGAAGGCGGGGCGCGAACAGGCGATCCAGACAAAGCCCTGCGCGGGCATCTGCGCGGGCAGGTCGGACAGCTCCTGCACCCCGCCGCTGTGGATGTGAAAGATGCGCATGGCGCCTTGGCTTTTGATTAAAAACGGCTCTAGCGCTTGTTATATAAACGCTGATAGCTATTATTTTTGTAGCAAACGCGCGGCGTCGCGCGCAAAATAGGTCAGCACACCGTCGGCGCCCGCCCGCTTGAAGGCCAGCAGGCTTTCCATCATCACCGCGTCGTGGTCCAGCCAGCCGTTGGCTGCAGCGGCCTTGATCATGGCGTACTCGCCGCTCACCTGGTAGGCGAAGGTCGGCACCTTGAACTCGTCCTTCACGCGGCGCACGATGTCGAGGTACGGCATGCCGGGTTTGACCATCACCATGTCTGCGCCTTCGGCGATGTCGAGGCCCACTTCGCGCAGCGCCTCGTCGCTGTTGCCGGGGTCCATCTGGTAGACGTTCTTGTCGGCCTTGCCCAGGGCGCCGCGCGTACCTACCGCGTCGCGGAAGGGGCCGTAGAAGGCGCTGGCGTACTTGGCGCTGTAGGCCATGATGCGGGTGTGGATGTGGCCCTGCACCTCCAGCGCATCGCGGATCGCGCCGATGCGCCCGTCCATCATGTCGCTGGGCGCCACGATGTCCACGCCCGCCTCTGCATGGGTGAGCGCCTGGCCGGTGAGGATCTCCACCGTCTCGTCGTTGATGATGTAGCCGGTCTCATCCAGCACGCCGTCCTGGCCGTGGCTGGTGTAGGGGTCGAGCGCCACGTCGGTCATCACGCCCAGCGTGGGGAATTCTTTCTTCAGCGCCCGCACCACACGCGGAATCAGGCCGTCGGGGTTCAAGGCTTCCTTGCCGTCGGGCGTCTTGAGCGATGGGTCGATGGCCGGGAACAGCGCCATCACCGGAATGCCCAGGCGCACACAGTCTTCGGCCACGGGCAGCAGCAGATCCAGGCTCAGGCGGTCCACGCCGGGCATCGAGGCCACGGCCTCGCGCAGGTTCGTGCCCTCGTGCACGAACACGGGGTAGATCAGGTCGTCGACGGTGACGGCGTTCTCGCGCACCAGGCGGCGGGTGAAGGCATCGCGGCGCAGGCGGCGCGGGCGGTTCTGGGGGAAGGGGGCGGGGCTCGGGAGGTGCATCAAAGGATTATGAAGCCCCCCTGAGTCGCCTGCGGCGCCTTCCCCGAGGGGGACGCACCCCCTGGACCGGCGAAGCCGGATCCACGGGTGCGCTGGTATGGGGCGCGCCCTTTGCCACCGCTGGGGCCGCTTCACGCGAGTGGGAAATGCCGCTTGTAACAGGCTTTTCGCGGTGCTAAATTGGCGCCGGGCGGCATGCCGCCCCCCGCTTTCCCTCCCTGAGCGGGGCCTCGGATTGCAGCGATGCAAAACAGGCTTTCTCGGCCCGGCGGATTTGCCGGGCTTTTTTTTGGCGGCGCCCCGGCGTGCCGCGGCCGATGCGCCTTCTACCGCGCAGGCTCCCAGGCCCTAAACTGCGGCCATGCTCTGGGTCAAAGCCTTTCACATCGTCTTCGTGGCCAGCTGGTTTGCTGGCCTGTTCTACCTGCCGCGCATCTTCGTCAACCTGGCCATGGTCGCGCCGGGTTCGGCCGCAGAGCGCGACCGCCTGCTGCTGATGGCCCGCAAGCTCTTGCGCTTCACCACGCTGCTGGCTGTGCCTGCCTTGGCGCTGGGCGCCTGGCTGTGGCTGGGATATGGCATCGGCCGCGGCCCCGGCAATGGCTGGATGCACGCCAAGCTGGCCGTGGTGGTGCTGGTGATCGGCTACCACCATGCCTGCGCCGTGCTGCTGCGCAAGCTGGCCGACGGCACCAGCCAGCGCACCCACGCGTGGTTCCGCTGGTTCAATGAAGTGCCCGTGGCGCTGCTGCTGGCCGCGGTGGTGCTGGTTGTCGTCAAGCCGTTCTGACCTCGGGGCCCCCGCCAGTGCACAAGACCTCCGCCTGGCCCCTGGCGCTGATCTACGCGGTGCTGGTCGTTTTTGCCAGCCTGTTCCCGTTTGACGGCTGGCGCGCCCAGGGCATCGATCCGCTGGTGTTTCTGCTGGCGCGCATCCCGCCGCCGTACTGGTCCGGGTTTGATCTGGCCACCAACGTGGTGGGGTATGCACCGCTGGGATTTTTGCTGGTGCTGGGCATGCTGCGCTCGGGCGGGCCGCGCGGCGCCGTGTGGCTGGCCACGCTGGCGGGTGGGTTGCTGTCGCTGTGCATGGAGTTCTTGCAGATCTACCTGCCGCGGCGCGTGCCGTCCAACCTGGATTTGCTGCTGAACATCGGCGGCACGCTGGCCGGGGGGCTGATCGCGGCGCTGCTCGAGCGCCTGGGCGCCATCGACCGCTGGAGCGATTTCAAGGGCCGCTGGTTCGTGCAGGACGCCAGTGGCGCCATCGTGCTGCTGGCCCTGTGGCCGCTGGCGCTGCTGTTCCCCGCAGCCGTGCCGTTCGGCCTGGGGCAGGTGCTGGAGCGGCTGGAGGCGGCGCTCACCGAGCTGCTCGCGGACACGCCGTTTCTCGAATGGGTGCCGCTGCGCGAGGTGGCGCTGGACCCGCTCTCGCCCAGCGGCGAGGTGCTGTGCGTCACGCTCGGCCTGCTCACGCCGTGCCTGCTCGGCTATTGCGTGATCCGTTCGCTGGGCCGGCGCGCGCTGTTTGCGCTGGGCGTGGTGGCGGTGGGGATCACACTCACCGCGCTGTCGGCCGCCCTGAGCTGGGGGCCCGTGCATGCCTGGGAATGGATGGGCGTGCCCACGCGCGTGGGCGTGTGGGGCGCGCTGGCGCTGGCGCTGTTGATGCTGGCACTGCCGCGCCGCGCCTGCGCCGCCGTGCTGCTGGTGGCCTTGGCCTGGTACCTGGGGCTGCTCAACCAGGCGCCCACCAGCGCGTACTTTGCGCAGACCCTGCAGATCTGGGAGCAGGGCCGGTTCATCCGGTTTTATGGGCTGGGCCAGTGGCTGGGCTGGCTCTGGCCGTACGTGACGCTGCTGTATGTGCTGTTCCGGGTCTCCCGGCGCGAGGTGCATTGACCTCAGCGCGGGCACCGCGCGCTGTGGAAACCTAAAATCGCGGAATGAGCGATACCTCCCCCGCACCGGCCGCCGCGCCCGGCTACTACCAGCGCCACATCTTTTTCTGCCTGAACGAACGCACCAACGGCGAGGACAGCTGCGCCCACCACAACGCGCAGGCGGGCTTTGACCGCTGCAAGGCCCAGGTCAAGGCCGCGGGTCTCGCGGGTGCCGGCAAGGTGCGCGTGAACAAGGCCGGCTGCCTGGACCGCTGCGCCGGGGGCCCGGTCGCCGTGGTTTACCCCGAAGGCACCTGGTACACGTATGTCGACGCATCCGACATCGACGAGATCGTGGAGTCGCACCTCAAGAACGGACAGGTGGTCGAGCGCCTGGTCACACCGCCAGAGGTCGGGCGCTGAGCACCGGGCCTACCCCATTCGCCTGTTTTTTGAATGTTTTTGGCCGCCAGCGCTTGATGGATAAGCGCTGGTAGCTATCAATTTGGTAGTAAATCAGTGAATGCCCAAACCGAACGCCTGACCCTGTCCGGCCCCGCCGGCGCCATCGAGGCCGTGCGTGACACCGCCGCCGCCATGGCCGACGGCGCCGCGCCCCGCGGCGTGGCCATCATCGCCCACCCACACCCGCTGTTTGGCGGCACCATGGACAACAAGGTCGTGCAGACGCTGGCGCGCGCCTTTGTGCAGTGCGGCTGGACGGCAGTGCGCTTTAACTTTCGCGGCGTGGGCGGCACGGCGGGCGTGCACGACGAAGGCCGGGGCGAGCTAGAGGACCTGCTGGCCGTGGTGGAGCAGGTCGCGCCCGGCGGCGCCAGCGGACCGCGCATTGCGCTGGCAGGCTTTTCGTTTGGTGCGTTTGTCACCAGCCACGCGCTGGCCCAGCTGTGGCCCGAGGGCCGCGTCGACCGGGCCGTGCTGGTCGGCACCGCCGCCAGCCGCTTCACCGTGGCGCCGGTTCCGGCAGAGGCGCACCTGCAGACGCTGGTCGTGCATGGCGAAGCCGACGACACCGTGCCGCTGTCCGCCGTCATGGACTGGGCGCGCCCGCAGATACTGCCTGTCACAGTGATTCCCGCAGGCGGGCATTTCTTTCACGGACAATTGCCGCTTCTCAAGAACCTGGTGGTGCGCCACCTGCAAGCGGGCGCCTGAAGGCTGCCCGCCGCTGCGCCGGCGGGGCCTTTCCCGCGTGGCGCTTTCCCATTTTTTCGCTCGCCCAGTCGCGAGCCTTCCAGCCCTCCTACCCATCCATGACACGAATCCTGCCCGCGCTGCGATCCCTTGCCGTCTTTGCCGCAGTGGCTCCGGCCGCCTTTGGCGCTTTCGCCCAGGCGCCCCAGCCGCCCGAAATCGCCGCCCGCACCTACATGCTGGTCGACATCACCGCCAACCAGGTGCTGGCCGCCAAGGACATCGACGCACCCGTCGAGCAGGCCTCGCTCACCAAGCTCATGACCGGCTACCTGGTGTTTGACGCGCTGCGCGCCAAGAAAATCACCCTCGACCAGAAACTGCCCGTGAGCGTGCGCGCCTGGAAGATGCCGGGTTCGCGCATGTTCATCGATCCCAAGATGCAGGTGCCGGTCGAAGATTTGATCAAGGGGATGATCGTCCAGTCGGGCAACGACGCCACCATGGCCCTGGCCGAAGGCGTGGGCGGCACGGCCGAGAACTTCGTCAAGCTCATGAACGACCAGGCCAAGGCCTTGGGCATGAAGGGCACCAGCTACAAGAACCCGGAAGGCCTGACCGAACCCGGCCACACCACGACGGCGCGCGACCTGTCGGTGCTGGCCACGCGCCTGATGAAGGACTTCCCGGAGTACATGCATTACTACTCCACCAAGCAGTACAGCTACCCGGGCACCCCGGCGTCGAACGGCAGCAACCGCAATTCGCTGCTGTTCCGCGACCCGACGGTCGACGGCCTCAAGACCGGCCACACCGCCGCTGCGGGCTACTGCCTGGTGGCCACGTCCAAGCGCGACTTCCCCGGTGTCGGCCAGCGCCGCCTGCTGTCCATCGTGTTGGGAGCCTCCAGCGAGAACGCCCGTGCCAATGAAAGCCAGAAGCTGCTCAACTGGGGCTACACCGCGTTCGAAGCCGTCAAGCTGTTCGACGCCGGCAAGCCCGTGGCCACGCCGGCGGTGTGGAAAGGCACCGAGGACGTTCTCAAGATCGGCCGCGAAGATGCGATCGTGGTGACCGTGCCTTCGGGCAGCGCAGGCAAGGTGACGACTGCCGTCGTACGCCCGGATCCGCTGGTCGCGCCTTTCGCAAAGGGGCAGGCGGTGGGCACGCTCAAGGTCACGCTGGGCGAGCAGACCCTGGCCGAGGTGCCCCTCGTGGCCCTGGAAGAAGTGCCACAAGCAGGCATCCTGGGCCGCGCGTGGGATGCGATCCGCCTGTGGATTAAATGAGGTTCTTCCCCCTGAGGCGCTGATGCGCCTCGGTGCCACCGCCAGAGGCGGCGGCTCTGCGGGCACGTCCAGGCCTGCGCAGGCAGGCTTGGAGCCGCGGCCCTCAGCCCCTTCTCTCGAATGGCTGCGCCATTCGAGAGAAGGGGGACGGCAGCCAGTGCGGCGGGGCGGCCCTTGCACGGCTGCCTTGGTGCTGGGCCCTGCGTTCTCGACGGTCGCCGACAATCGTTGATCCAAGCCATTCTTGTGGCGCGGCTGTTCGGGAAAACCGCGCGCAGCTTGCCTCCTTACCCCCTTGCTGCTACATTAGAAGGCTTTTCGGAATTTCCGAAGGGATTCACGTTTTCGCTTTCACGAAGCAAGTTCACGTTTAGGGACGTATTTCATGCCAACCATCAATCAACTAGTCCGTCAGGGGCGCGAGGTCGAAAAGATCAAGTCCAAGAGCCCTGCGATGGAAAACTCTCCCCAGCGCCGCGGCGTGTGCACCCGTGTGTACACCACGACGCCTAAGAAGCCTAACTCCGCTCTGCGGAAGGTCGCCAAGGTTCGCCTGACCAACGGTTTCGAAGTCATTTCCTACATCGGCGGCGAAGGCCACAACCTGCAAGAACACAGCGTCGTGCTGGTTCGCGGCGGTCGTGTCAAGGACTTGCCCGGTGTGCGTTACCACATCGTGCGCGGTTCACTCGATCTGCAAGGCGTGAAAGACCGCAAGCAGTCGCGCTCCAAGTACGGTGCCAAGAAGCCCAAGGCCAAGTAAGCCCTGCGCTTTTGCGCAAGATTTTCGGTGCTGTCTCCCGCGTGGCGCGGTAGTTCAGCGTAGTGGCCCCAAACGCAGGTGTTCTGCGCGGGTCGAGTAAGTGGGAGTCCTTCATTGGCTCTCGCGGTGTCTGAAAAGATGCCAACTGAAGCAAAGATAGAGGTGAAAAATGCCACGTCGTCGCGAAGTCCCCAAACGTGAAATCCTGCCGGATCCTAAGTTCGGCAATGTAGAGCTGTCCAAATTCATGAACGTGATCATGGAAGGCGGCAAGAAGGCAGTTGCAGAGCGCATCATTTATGGCGCCCTGGAACTGATCGAAAAGAAGCACCCTGACAAGGACCCTCTGGAAGCTTTCACCGTTGCCATCAACAACGTGAAGCCCATGGTCGAAGTGAAGTCCCGCCGTGTGGGCGGTGCCAACTACCA
>SDXZ01000263.1 GCA_004210805.1 Acidovorax sp. | reverse complement strand
ATGTGCCTGGTGGACATCGAGAAGGCGCCCAAGCCCATGCCTGCCTGCGCTACGCCCGTCACGCAGGGCATGATCGTGCGCACCAAGAGCGACAAGGCCATCAAGGCCCAGGCGTCGGTCATGGAGTTCCTGCTCATCAACCACCCCCTGGATTGCCCTATCTGCGACCAGGGTGGCGAGTGCCAGCTGCAGGATCTGGCTGTGGGCTACGGCGGTTCCTCCTCGCGCTATCAGGAAGAAAAGCGCGTGGTGTTCCACAAGGACGTGGGTCCGCTGATCTCCATGGAAGAGATGAGCCGCTGCATCCATTGCACACGCTGCGTGCGCTTCGGCCAGGAAGTGGCCGGCGTGATGGAACTCGGAATGATCCACCGCGGCGAGCATTCCGAGATCACTACCGTAGTGGGCGATACGATCGACTCCGAGCTGTCGGGCAACATGATCGACATCTGCCCTGTGGGCGCGTTGACCAGCAAGCCATTCCGCTACAGTGCCCGCTCGTGGGAGCTGTCGCGCCGCCGCTCGGTGAGCCCGCATGATTCCACCGGTGCCAACCTGATCATCCAGGTCAAGAACCACAAGGTCATGCGCGTGGTGCCGTTGGAGAACGACGCCATCAACGAATGCTGGATCGCCGACCGCGACCGCTTCTCGTACGAATCGCTCAACGGCGACGACCGCCTGACCCAACCCATGCTCAAGCAGGGCGGGGTGTGGAAAGAAGTCGACTGGCAAACCGCGCTTGAATACGTGGCCAACGGTCTCAAGAACATCAAGAACGACCACGGCGCCAACAGCATCGGTGCTCTGGTCAGCCCGCACAGCACGGTCGAAGAGCTGTACCTGGCCAGCGCGCTCATGCGCGGAATTGGCAGCGACAACATCGATTACCGCCTGCGCAATGCGGAGTTTGCAGCGCCTGAAGGCGTTCGCTGGCTGGGCACGTCCATCGCTTCTCTGTCCACGCTGCAGCGCGTGCTGGTTGTGGGCTCCAATCTGCGCAAAGACCATCCGCTGTTTGCGCAGCGCATTCGCCAGGCTGCCCGCCATGGCTGCCAGGTCAGTGCCGTGGATTCGGTGGCCCGCGACTGGGCATTGCCTGTGCAGCCGTTCATTGTGCAAAGTGCCGACCAATGGGTTCAGGTGCTGGGTGGCATTGCCTCGGCAGTGGCGCAAGAAAAGGGCGTGGCAGCGCCCCAGGGCGCCGCGAGCGCTGATGATGTTGCTCAAGCCATCGCCCGTTCGTTGCTCGGCGGTGAACGCAAGGCCGTGTTGCTGGGCAATGCAGCTGCGCACCACGCGCAGGCGACACGGTTGCTGGCATTGGCCAACTGGATCGGCGAGAACACGGGTGCCTCTGTTGGCTACCTCACGGAAGCCGCCAACACGGTCGGCGCGCAGTTCGCCGGCGCCCATCCCGTCAAGGGTGGCCTCAATGCCGGCCAGATGCTCTCCGGCGGCCTGAAGGCAGCGTTGTTGCTCAACACCGAGCCGGTGTTTGACTCTGCCGCGGGTGCCAATGCGGCCGCTGCGCTGTCGGGCGCAGAGATGGTTGTGACCATGAGCCCCTTCAAGACCAACCTTGAATTCAGCGACGTGCTGCTTCCCATTGCGCCGTTCTCCGAAACCTCGGGCAGCTTCGTCAATGCCGAGGGCCGGCTGCAAAGTTTCCATGCCGTGGTGCGCCCTCTGGGCGATACCCGCCCTGCGTGGAAGGTACTGCGTGTGCTGGCCAATTTGCTCGGTGTCCCCGGCTTCGATTTCGAGACCTCGCAGGACGTGCTGGCCCGCGCTACGAATGCGCCTGCTGGCAGCATCACGCATGTGCCTGCCGAGCAGCTGTCAAATGTGGTCGGCGCAGGAGCGCCCGCCAGCTCGGCTTTGGTCGGCGAGCCCGTCGTGGCTTCCATCTATCAACTCGACGGTCTCGTGCGCCGTTCCCCATCGCTGCAGCTCACTGCCGATGCGCGCATCGCACGTGAAGGAGTGGCCGCATGATCGACGCGATCTACAACGCGGGCCTGAACCTGCTGTCGTTTGGCTGGTGGACCGGCGTGGTGTGGCCGGTGCTTTGGATCCTTCTCAAGATCGTCTGCATTCTGGCGCCGCTGATGGGGGCCGTGGCCTATCTCACGCTGTGGGAGCGCAAGCTGCTGGGCTTCATGCAGGTGCGCCATGGTCCCAACCGCGTGGGCCCCATGGGTCTGCTCCAGCCCATCGCCGACGCGCTCAAACTGCTGACCAAGGAAATCATCCAGCCCACGGCTGCGAGCAAGGGTTTGTTCGTGCTCGGGCCGGTCATGGCCATCATGCCGGCGCTGGCCGCCTGGGTGGCGATTCCTTTCGGCCCTGATGTGGCCCTGGCCAACGTCAATGCCGGCCTGCTGCTGGTGATGGCCATCACCTCCATCGAGGTGTATGGCGTGATCATTGCCGGCTGGGCATCGAACTCCAAGTACGCCTTCCTGGGCGCACTGCGGGCTTCGGCCCAGATGGTGAGCTATGAAATCGCCATGGGCTTTTGTTTCCTGGTCGTGATCATGGTGTCGGGCAGCATGAACCTCACCGAGATCGTCATGTCCCAAAGCCGCGGCATGGCCGCCAACATGGGCCTGTCGTTCCTGTCATGGAATTGGTTGCCGCTGCTGCCGATCTTCCTGGTCTACCTGATCTCTGGCGTGGCCGAAACCAACCGCCACCCCTTCGACGTAGTGGAAGGCGAGGCCGAAATCGTGGCTGGCCACATGGTCGAGTACTCGGGCATGGGCTTCGCGATCTTCTTCCTGGCCGAGTACGCCAGCATGTGGCTCGTGTCCATCCTGGCCGCGCTGATGTTCCTGGGCGGCTGGCTGCCTCCGGTCGAATTCCTCTCGTTCATTCCGGGCTGGATCTGGCTGGGTATCAAGACTTTCCTGGTGGTGTCCATGTTCATCTGGATTCGTGCCACCTTCCCGCGCTTCCGCTATGACCAGATCATGCGTCTGGGCTGGAAGATCTTCATCCCGGTGACGCTGGTGTATCTGCTCTTCGTGGGCGGATGGCTGCTGTCGCCTTGGAATATCTGGAAATAAGCGGGACACACAAATGACTGCCGTTGTTGCTGCTGCACCTTTTTCGTTCAAAGACTTCTTCAAGAGCTTCATGCTCGTGGAGCTGCTCAAGGGCATGGCCCTGACGGGCCGCTACGCCTTCCGTCGCAAGGTGACGGTGCAGTTCCCTGAAGAAAAGACCCCGATCTCGCCACGTTTCCGTGGCCTGCACGCACTGCGCCGCTACGAAAACGGCGAAGAGCGTTGCATCGCCTGCAAGCTGTGCGAGGCCGTGTGCCCCGCCATGGCCATCACGATTGAGTCGGATGTGCGCGCCGACGGTTCGCGCCGTACCACGCGCTATGACATCGACCTGACCAAGTGCATCTTCTGCGGCTTCTGCGAAGAGAGCTGCCCGGTGGACTCCATCGTCGAGACGCACATCCTGGAATACCACGGTGAAAAGCGTGGCGATTTGTACTTCACGAAAGACATGCTGCTGGCCGTGGGTGACCGGTACGAAGGCGAAATCGCGGCAGCCAAGGCTGCGGACGCGAAGTACCGCTGAGCGGTGCCGAGCGCGGCCTCTTTGCCAGACTTTCTATAAAGACCCGATCCATGGACGCCAAGACTGGTTTCTTCTATCTCTTCTCGGTCGTGCTGCTGTTTGCAGCCTTCCGGGTGATCACTGCCCGCAATCCCGTGCATGCAGTGCTGTATCTCATCCTGGCCTTCTCGCAGGCCGCTGCCGTGTGGCTGCTGCTCAAGGCCGAGTTCCTGGCCATCGCACTGGTGCTGGTGTACCTGGGCGCGGTCATGGTGCTGTTCCTGTTCGTCGTGATGATGCTGGACATCCACATCGACTCCGTGCGCAAGGGGTTCTGGAAGAATTTCCCGCTCGCAGCCACCGTGGGCGCTCTGATCGCCCTCGAAATGGCGGCCGTGTTGATGGGCGGATTTCGCGGCATGGACGAGCCCAAGGCCCTTGCCACCATGGTGGATGCGGCTGGGCAGGTGGTGCCGTACTCCAACACCAAGGCGCTGGGCAAGCTGCTCTACACCGAATACTTGTACCCAGTGGAAATCGCGGCCGTCATTCTGCTGGTCGCCATGATTGCAGCCATCGCGCTCACGCTGCGCCAGCGCAAGGACAGCAAGGCCATCAACCCATCGCAGCAGATCCGCGTGCGCGCCGGTGATCGGCTGGAAGTTGTGAAGGTCGCAGTGACTCAGAAGGCAGCGGCCGAAGTGCCTGCCGAGCCAGCCGCCGAGGAGAAAAAAGCATGACGCTGACTTTGGGCCACTTTCTTTCCTTGGGTGCGATGCTGTTCGCGCTCGCGGTGATCGGCATCTTCCTGAACCGCAAGAACCTGATCGTGCTGCTGATGGCGATCGAGCTGATGCTGCTGGCGGTCAACATGAACTTCGTCGCGTTTTCCCACTACCTGGGCGACATGCATGGACAGGTGTTCGTGTTCTTCATCCTGACAGTGGCAGCTGCCGAGTCGGCCATCGGTCTGGCCGTCCTGGTGCTCCTGTTCCGCAACAAGTCCAGCATCAACGCGGAAGACCTCAACACCCT